>JACMNI010000022.1 GCA_014378615.1 Candidatus Saccharimonadota bacterium
AACGTAACTCCTAGGCTAGAATTAAGGGCTCCGCACATGCCGACATCAGTTATATGAGCGGTGCCTTTAGGTAGAACGCGGGCATCGGCAGTCGGAATATGCCAGTGATCACCAATAACAGCCGTCACGCGGCCGTCCAGATAATGTCCGATAATCACTTTCTCGCTACTAAAATCACCGTGGAAATTTACGACGGTAGCAATTTTTGGCGTGTCTGTTTCAGCAGCGAGTATGGTATCGATTACTTTTAGTGGATTGTCTATTACTTGGTTGGCCGACTTGCCCACAATCTGCCCAAGTAAGGTAATAATAAGTACCTGCCCTTTAGGGGTTTGAACATACTTAAATTGGCGCCCTGGTGTGCCAGCTAGATAGTTAGCCGGACGGGTGATGGGGGCATTCACATCATTTAAATATGCATAGATTTCTTTGGTATCAAAGATGTGATTACCGCTGGCAAAACCATCGACACCGCAGCTTTTTAAGCGTTCGTAATCGGCGATAGAGACACCCCGACCCGCGGTTACGTTTTCGGCTTGGGCAATAACTACATCTATCCCTAACTCAGATTTTAACGAAGGTAGGATTTGTTCAATGGTGACTATACCGGTCTCGGCCATGATGTCGCCGACGTATAAAATTTTCAGATTCACTCCTTTAGTAGGTCGACCGCTCGTTTACGCTGCTCATGCAGCGTCAGTAATACATGCTTACACTTACTAATTGTTCGCTGTAGCCGTTCCTGGTCTACAGTATAGTGTAAATCGGTCATTTTGCCGGCATGCTTGTAGGCACGTAAGACTCTGGCAATGGCATTTAACTGCTCCAGGTCCCGGTTGGCGTCTTTAAGGAGCATATCGATATCTTCTATAACCGCAATGAGCACATCACTCCGGCTTGGCTCAGAATCAGTCATGGAGTTCCAAACGGGCACCACTCTGGCCAACTAGCTGCTCTACCCAGGCCTCGAGACGCGCCACCCGGGCGTTCCCCGCCAGATTTTCCTGCTCTTTCATCTCGAGCTGCTTAGCATAACTATCAATCAGACTGTATAGACCGTCTATGTGCCGATCTTGCTTCATGAACCGATTGTCGACCCCGCGGAACTTCTGATCGAAGTAACAGAAGAAGCGGATGGCCATTTCGTTAAGTTGCTGCTGCATATGGCAATACTAACTGGGCTAACCAGGTAGTATCAAATATAAACCAAGCTAATTAAGGTTTGTTTAATTTAAGACTATTTGGCGAATTCTATAGCGCGGGTTTCGCGAATGACGTTGACCTTAATAGTACCGGGGTACTGCATAGTCGATTCAATTTTAGTAGCGATGTCGCGGGCCAGCTTAATGGCGCTGAGGTCATCGATGTGCTGCGGGCGGACAAAGACGCGGACTTCACGGCCAGCGCTGATGGCGTAGGCCTTGTCGATGCCTTGGAAGCTATTAGCAACATTCTCCAGCTCGCGCATGCGCTCGCCGAAGTTCTCGGCACTAATGTTACGGGCACCGGGGCGTGAGGCGCTAATGGCGTCGACTACCCGAATAATCAGGGCTTCGACACTGGTCGCTTCAATGTCGTCGTGGTGCTGTTCGGCGGCTAGGGCGATTTCTTCTGGTGCGCCGTACTTGCGGAGCATTTCGCCAGATATGTGGTGGTGCTTGCCTTCCATCTTGTGGGTAAGCGCCTTACCAAGATCGTGGACCAGTGCAGCATACTTGGCAGTCTTTACATTCGCGCCGACTTCTTCGGCAATGATGCCGGCAATGTGAGCCATTTCCGTGGAGTGCTTGAGCACGTTCTGGCCGTAACTGGTACGGTAGCGTAGCTCACCTAATAAGTGCAAGATTTCCTTAGGGATACCGATAATGCCAACTTCACGGGCCGCGTCCTCACCGGCGCGTACGACGTCTTTTTCAACGTTCTTCTGAGCCTTTTCAACAATCTCTTCGATACGACCGGGGTGAATCCGACCATCTTTAATGAGCATCTCAATTGCCTGGCGGGCGACCTCGCGGCGGACAGGGTCAAAGCATGACAGCACGATGTAGCCAGGAGTGTCGTCAACCATAATGTCGACTCCAGTAGCTCTCTGCAATGCTTGAATGTTACGGCCTTCTTTGCCGATCAGGCGGCCCTTCATTTCTTCTTCTTCTAGCTTAACGCTGGTAATGGTGCGTTCGGCGGTGACTTCACTAGCCATGCGCTCCATGGCGCTGGTGATAATATAGGCGGCTTTCTCGTCGGCGTTTTCGCGGGCCTCATTTTGAAGCTTATTAATTAAGCCGGTTAGGTCATTACGGATATCGCGCTCGGTCATCTGCATTAATTTTTCGCCGGCTTCTTTACTGCTCAGCTTAGCTATTTTCTCTAATTTTTCTTGCTGCTTAACGCGGATGTCGCGGATTTCATTTTTGAGGGCTTCGACTTCGTCTTCGCCTTTGCGGAGGTTTTCGTTACGTTTGTCTAGCTCGTCCAGCTTGCGATCAAGTGATTCTTCGCGTTTAACGAGACGCTGCTCGAGGTCTTTGATTTCGTTGCGGCGCGCCTGTTCTTCGCGGCGACCTTCGTCGATGGCTTGTCTGGCCTCTTCACGGGCTTTATCGACTAAACGATCGGCTTCTTTCTTAGCTTTTGCGAGCGCCTTGTCGGCTTCGTCCTGGGCTGACCCCTGTTTTTTCTTGGTAACTACGGCGTTGGCGCCAAAGCCAACCACGAGCCCAACTATAGCGAGCAATGCACTTATAATCATGCTGGTAACCTTTCTATGGTGGGAAATCCAGACGCTAGAACAATCGCTATCACTTCACTAGTTCGGGCCGTCAGGATTTATCAATGAGTTTATATCAGTAACTAAGATACTTTTGTACCTACTGTAAATATACGCTTACTGCTTATCAGCGGTCAAATCGGACTGAACGGCGTACACGATGGTACGCTGCGTGTAATCACCTGTCGCTTTATCGTAAGGTCCGCCGCAGGTGATTAGATTTAATGCTGGTTGACCCGGAACGGCTGAAGTTAATGCCGAGCCAATATCCAGATTAGCGGCGTCCACATTCTGTAATTTAACCACTGTATAGGTAAATGTCTTACCGTCACCACGGACTACTTGAATCGTATCGCCAGCGACGAGCTTCTTAAGATTGGCGAAGACTCCAGGTAACGTTGGGCCATGGACATGGCCATCTATAACCATAGCGCCACTCCCCGCCCCAGCACCGGGCTTAGCACTGGCGTTATACCAACCGGCGTCGAAAATGTTGCCGGGCGCCTGTAACTCGTTCTTGGTATTTACACCCATGGGACGAACTCGCGAGTAGACGTACAATTTGGGGATAATAATTTGGCGCGGTAAGTCCGGCGCTACTTTGTAACTTGCCATAGTGGCAGTTGTAGGTTTGGTTTCGGTCGGTGGGGCATCGGGTGCGGCAGCGCCGTCTGATTGTTGGGTAGTGCTTGCCAGTGCCGCTACTTGGGTTTTAGCTTGATGGTTCGTTTGCAGCGTTAAAAGACTGACAAATAATCCAATTAGGAACACGAAGCCTGCCATAGCTACCAAACCATACTGTAGTTTGCTGCGCTTAGCAGGAGTCGATTCCGGCGTACGAGCCGGATGCCGAACCGCTTGGCGGTGCAAAACTCTGGATTGCTGTAACTTAGGATGCGCGGGCTGCGCAAATGGCTGCGGCTGAATGATATTGATAGCTTCAGGCTTGGCCGCTGCTACTGCTATTTGTGGTTTAGGTTTTGGAGGAGCCGGACGGATGTCTGGTTGCATTGGTCGCAACTGCTGTTGCGGTTGGAGCATTGGCTGCATTTGCGGGATTGCGGGGGCCGCCACTGCAGGCGTGGCCGGCTTAGATAGAATCGTAACTGGTTGACTAAAAAGTTGTCTGATCGGCCCACGCGGTGCCAGCCTCAAGCGAGGAGTTGGCTGGCGCAGCCGTCCCTGAAAAGCTGGGTTGTCGAGCCCAAGTCGTGGTCGATCAGACATATCTATCCTTTTAGTTTTTATTTTTGGTGAACTTTTGTATTGAGACTATTTAACGGATGGTCGCATTTTACGAGCTACCACCAGGATTGCGGCAGCGGACAATGTCGTGGCGATCATGGTGAACAATGGGTGACCGGCGACTAGGGCAAAACCAGTATCTGGCTGCTTTGGCAGGGCGCTGGCGTCAACGGCAGTAACAGTTAAGACTACGTCATTGCCATCGCCACCCTTGTACGTAACAGAGTACGTGACACCCTGGTTGGTGTAGGTGCCGCCTTCGGCAATACCAGTGAAGGTACCATTTACAGCGTCAGCCGCGTCGTTACTGATGATAGTGTAGCTTTGGCCAACTTGTGGTACGAAGCCGTTAAACAGGCTAGCGACTAGCGTGCCGTCAGTTACATCAACGGTTCCAGTAACTTTCATTTGGTCGTAACCGGTACAAGGGTCGGTGCCGCCGATTTCGGCTTGGTAGGTTCCGGCGAGGTAAACGTTGGTTGTACTGGTTAGACAGCCGGGGCTATGACCTGGTGCAACAGTACTGCCCGGTTGTGAGTAGATACCGTTCACTTGGCCACTACCCATTAACTTGGATCCTCCTATGAGGTTTACAAAGCCCGCTTTGCCATCAACAACTAATGTTTCGTTAGGAACAACCGTAAAATAGGTCGTTGATTGGTCATCACTAACAGTGGTAGTTTTGACGGCGTTGGTTGGCGTGCCAGCTACAGTACTCGAATTATTACTACTTGGAGAAAAAGTAACAGTTCCCGTAGACGTAGGATCTTTTGTTATTGCAAAGCCGCTACCAATAATGGAGCCTGTTACGTTAACGGTCGTTTTAACATTAGAGTATAGAACGGCATCATGCAACAGAGTAATTGGTCCACTTACTGCGTAGGTAGTGTCTGCGTAGTTATTGTTAGCATCGAGATTACCATAGAACGATACTATTGGTGATGTTGTACCGCTACCGCCGCCGAGCGTCAAGGGAAACGTAACGTCCGCAAGGAGTGTGGAAACACCATTCTGAATCGTAAGGCTATTAACCGTGAAATTCTTGAAATTTGAACCCGATGCAGAGCCGCCGCCTTTACCGCCAGTACTACAACCAGTGGCTGTAGTACGCGCTACGGGGCTCGTAATTGTTACGCTGCCAGAGACTGTACTACCGGATGCAGGATTAAAATCACCCCTCGACAAGCTAAGGTTACCGGCAATAGTCGTTGCTGCGCCATACAAATTGTGGTTGTTATTATCAATCGTTAGTGATCCGGCGCCATTAAGCGTTCCGTATTCAACATTTGCGAATTGTGGGTAACAAATGGTCCCTATTGCTGTACTCAGACTTGCACCGTCAACCAACGAGATTGTATCAATTTTATAGTAACTAAACACCGTGGTTACATTACTTACAACGCCACCAAATGTCACACCAGATAAGTCATTGATGAGGTAAATGGTGTTCGAATTAGCAGCAGAACCAAATGCAATAATGTCACCAGTAACCGGTACGCCACCCGGGTTGTTAGCTCCGGTACAGCCATTCCAGTTAGTAGCAGTGCTGAATTTTAAGTCAGTCGCGCCAGTCCAGGTGCAGGTAAGGGCCGCGGCATGAGCTAGCGGCATACCCAAAGTTAATAGGGTTGATAAGCTTAGTACCGACGCCGAGGCGAACTCCATAAGTCTCTTGATTTTCATTTTTGACCTTTTTGTTTATGGACTTTTGTAACTTTAACTATAAGCGGAATCGTTGCGCTGTCAACATCTTTTTTATTTTCTAGGCGCGGTGATGTTTGGTAGCGAGCCGTACTCTGGAATAATGAGCTTATCGGACTCGTTATTGAGTAGTCTTCTTATGGTCGGCTCGATCCAGTCATCGCCTATCTTGCCACAGATAGGAATGCCTAAACTGTCAGCAAGTGCATTGGCTACGGTAATGCCAATGCGTAATCCTGTGAAGCTGCCCGATCCCTGATGCATTGCAATGCCCTCTACATCTTTCAAACTTAGATCTTGAGCATCAAGTACTTCTTTTATCTTAAGATGTATCGTTTCGGCCAGCTGTCGGTGTGCCTGCCACGACTGATAACTAAGTTGGGCGGTGTCGTTGTATAAACCGATCTCGGCTTCGGGCTTGTCGGTACGGAGCGTTAATATAAGCATAGTCACAGTATAGCCCTAGTTGGTTGTCAGCAGATACGCTAGTGAGAGGGGATAGGTAAATGTGAATTCACGATTGGTTTCCCCGGTTGGTCGGATAGTGACGCTTAAGCGCTCGGTTGGCAAAATGTCTACCACTACGTCGGCCCATTCTATAGCCACAATATTGTGATTATCCGCAAGTATTTCGGCTAGCTCGGCTTTTAGAATGCCCGGCTCGCTCAAACGGTAAAAATCAAAATGATGCAGCGTTTTGTCACCAGCTTGATACTGATTGGTCAGCGTAAAGCTAGGACTACTAACGCGGTCAGTCGAACCCAGCCCCGCAGCCAGGCCGCGCACAAAGGCTGTCTTCCCGCCCCCCAGGTCGCTGACTAGTTCTATCGTCTCGCCCCCCTTCAGCCTAGCCCCGATTTGCTCGGCTAGCGCCAAACTTTGTTCTAAGCTTGTAGATTCCATTTGCCAAGTCTGCTCGGTACTCATATAGACCGTATAGTACCGCGATTCCCGCCACCAGAGCAACCACCCTTGTTTGAATAGGTCTTGCGCTTACAGACGCAGCCGTAGGCGTAACGTTGATTGGCTTGGGCTTGTCCGTTTTAACTTTTTTGGGCTTTGCTTTTTTTGCAGCCTTCGGGGCTTTAGGCGTTTTTGACGGCTTTGCAGTGGTATGTTTCGCCGACAGTTTAGTTTTAGTGGGCTTTTCGACGGCGGCTGACTTTAAAGGCGTGACAGCTTTAGGGGCTGCTTTTGACACAACCGCCGGTAAGGTGACCGTGTTAGCAGCACCGGGCGTCGGTGTTAAGCTCCAGTACCAATGGCCATTGGCAAGTGCCCAAGACTGGCCATCACGAGCCGTACCATACGATTCAGTGACAATTAGGATAGCGCCAGATGGGTCGAGCAGTTGCACCCGACTGCCGTTATTACTCAGACTGAGGCCGGTATCGGCAGCAAAGTAACTAGCAAAACTTTTGGGCGCTAGAATCGCACCACTACTAAATGTAAAATCGTGCAGAGTGGTAATACCCGATTGCAGACGAAACCCCGACAATTCAAACTCAGTGTCGTTCGGGTTATACAATTCTATATACTCCTCTGTGGCGTCGTTGCCACTGCCGTTGGGGTTAGGCAGAAGCTCAGTTATTTCAGGAATTAGAAGCCCGCGGTCTGGTTCCGGCAGGGAACTTTCGCTTGGCGTAGACTGACTGCTTGAGGCGACACCGCTAGAAATAATAGTCGCTGGAGCTGAATCGGCACTAGCTAATAGGGTTGTGGTTGTAACACTAGTCGTGGTCGTTCCACCAGCCAATTGAACATTCAGCCGACAGCTGCTACTAGCGTCTAGGGTGGCTAGTTGCCAGGTGTAAGCAGTGCCGGAGTTAAAGCGGTAATATACCGCGCCAGGCGACTTCGTACTCGATGGTACGCTCTGAATATCACTAACCGCACTACTGCTCCAGCTAACGCTGTCGACCACGACTGGATTAGTGTTTGTGGCCGCCGTGTTCAGTACCTGCAGATAACCGCCGCCATCTACTAAACTGAGGCTCAGCTTTCCCGCTAAGCTAGCACCGCACGTCGGGCGTACACCAGCGCTCAGCAATAATTGCTGGCCTTGCCCGAGCGTTACGGCCGGCAGCGACTGTGACGCTGAGGTTACGCCGCTGGCGGACGGGTTGGTATTATTAAAACTTTTTAAAGAGTAGCGGCTCAGATCCTGAATATCGGCTGTAGTGTTGTTTTGTAAGACTATAAACTCGTCGCCTGTGACTTTTATTTCGGCAATTGCCAAGGCGCTTGGTACAGCCGGAGTCGGTGCATTCACTACTGTTGCGGCAGCTATCGACAATGAAATGGCAGAGCCTAAGCTAAGTATTAGACATAGGGCAATGGTTACGCTAAACGTCAGTATTCGTTTCATATCCGAGATTTTAAGCCTGCACTAAAAACGCGCAAAGCACTAACATGATGAAAATGACCTAAACATTAACTCCTTAATAAATGAGGGTTAGCGACAGTGCTATAGAACTTATGAGGTTCAAGTTATACTACAAGTATGTTGCAACTTAGCGCCGCCTTACTTAATAAAAATGTTATGTCCCTACGGACTGGGCAGCCAATTGCTACCGTCACTGCGGCCATATTTAACCCAAACAATCTAAAAATTGAGGGTTTTTACTGTCAGGATAAGTTTGATAAGCGTGAATTAGTGCTGCTGTACCAAGATATTCGCGAAGTCTTACCGCAAGGCTATGTCGTTAACGACCACGAAGTACTGGCCGAACCCGGTGAACTGGTACGCCTTAAAACGGTGTTAGAGCTCAATTATGAGCTCATTGGTAAGCCGGTTCAGACTATCGCCAAACACAAAGTCGGTAAAGTTAGTGATTTTGCTACTGAAACCGAGACTATGTACGTTCAAAAGCTGTACGTTACACAGTCCATCTTCAAGAGCTTAACCGGCGGTTCGTTAAGTATTGATCGCACGCAGATTAACGAGATTACCCCTAAGCGAATTATCATCAACGAGCTAACTAAAACAGCGCCAGTAACGGCTCCGGCTCCGGCCGCCTAATAGTCTTCGTCGCTAGACAGGGCACGCTTTATGTCGCTATAGCCATAGCCCTGGCGCGCTAGGTATTGCATGAGCTTCGTGTCGTCCTGGTATTTAGACTGGCGACGTTTTTTTTCAATCATGCTAGCAAGGGCCGACCGCTCGTCGTCTGGCTCACCGCCAACGGCGGCTTCTATGGCACTACTAGCAACGCGTTTTTTTCGAAGTTCAGCAATTATTTTGCGACGTGAACTCGAGCGGAGCAGGCGACGGTCTCTGGCAAACGTCTCGGCGTATTTAAAATCGTCCAGCAACCCTAGATCGGTTAACTTGTTAAGTGTTTGCTCAATGAGGGCAGGGGGCGCTGCTTTGCGCTCCATATATTGCTGCACTTCCCAGGTTGTGTGAGAACGCATCGCCACATACCGTAACGCCTGACCGTAGACTTTATCATCGAGCGACAATTGTTTAAACCGATCTACTTCAGCCGTGCTTAACTCTAACCCACTATGTATCCCACTCTCCACCAAAGCGCCCTCGCTAAGTGAGAATGTATACGTTTCATCGACATATACTGAGTAACGGTCCGACCGTTTAACCTGTTGGCTTATTTTAGTTATCTTCATAGGCAGACGCGAGTAAGGGACACGGGTGCCACCTCACTAAGGAGAATTACTTAAACTTTGGCGACTTTAGCAGCCTTTGGCTCTTTAGCAGGAGCTCCCTCGGTCGCAACATCAGCAGGTTCGCCGTCAGCAACAGCTTTAGCAGAAGTCGGAGCCGCAACTGCCTTTTCTACCGGTGGCTTCGGCTTCTCATATTCTATAACCTTGGCGGCTATCTCTTCCATAATGGCTGGATGCTCTTGCAAGTACACCTTTGAAGCTTCGCGGCCTTGGCCGACCTTTTCGCCGTTGTAAGCGTACCAAGCGCCAGATTTTTCGACGATGTCGCGAGCGGCGGCTAGATCTAAGACGTCGCCGGAGCGCGAGATGCCTTCGTTATACATAATGTCGAACTCAGCTTCTCGGAATGGCGGCGCAATCTTGTTCTTGACTACCTTCACCCGCGTTCGGTTACCAATAATCGATTCGCCCTGTTTAATCTGACCGATGCGACGGATATCCATACGTACTGAGGCGTAAAACTTGAGGGCGTTACCACCAGTAGTAGTCTCGGGGTTGCCAAACATAACACCAATCTTCATACGGATCTGGTTAATAAACACTACTGTGGCTTTGGAACGGTTAATAACACCGGTCAGTTTACGGAGGGCTTGGCTCATTAGTCGAGCCTGCAGACCAGGCAGACTGTCACCCATATCGCCTTCAATTTCAGCTCGTGGTACCAGCGCCGCTACTGAGTCAATGACAATCAGATCAACCGCATTAGAACGTACTAGTGTTTCAACAATTTCTAGAGCTTGCTCGCCGTTATCTGGCTGGCTGAGTAACAGGTTCTCTATGTCGACACCTATCCGCTTGGCATAGGTTGGGTCGAGGGCGTGCTCGGCGTCTATAAAGGCACAAGTGCCACCGCGCTTTTGCATTTCGGCAATAGCATGCAGCGTTAGCGTCGTTTTACCCGAGCTTTCTGGGCCATAGACCTCAATAACACGACCGCGAGGGATACCGCCACCGAGAGCAATGTCGAGCGACAAGCTACCCGTAGGCATAGTTTCGACGTTTTGGGTATGGCCGTCACCCATCTTCATGATTGAGCCCTTACCAAATTGCTTTTCAATTTGGTCTAGTGCCAGGCCTAAAGCTTTGGCCTTGCCATCGCTGTTACCACTACCAACATCACCCATAGTCTTTAAAGGTCCGTTCTTTGCCATATCTACTCCTCCGGCCGCATGTGCCTGTATTATCCACCCGTTACTACTATTTTAGCACTGTATATATTTTACCGCTGTTTACAAATTGCTAATGCAAAGATTCTAACACTAGTTAAGGCTTATTTAAGATTGAACCGAAGTAAAGCGGCGATAGCGGTATTCTGACGTTAAACGCTTACGTTTTAACGCGAAATCTGCTACAGTTTTTGATAGGATGGGCCAAGGTATAAAAACAAACACGCACCACAAACGGTTGACTGCAATAGGGGGTAGCCTCTAATGCGCATTCCCGACTCGCTGGTTGAGAAATTATTACACCACAGCGAACAGTTCTCGGCCGAACAAATCACGGCGCTCCGTGAGCAAGAAACTGCCGAGAAAAAGCCGTTGCAAGATTTGGTTATCAGCAACCAGTTATTATCTGAAAAAGAACTGACCAAGCTCTACGCCGCCGAGATAGAAGTTCCCTTTGTAGAACTAAACGCCAAAGAGATCAACCACGACATTCTGAAGCTGTTGCCTGAACGTATTGCTCGCCAGTATAACGCCGTCGTATTTACCGTGGAGGGTGAAACCAAGTTCCTGGCTATGGAGGATCCCGACGATATCCAGGCCCTTAACTTCTTACAGAAACAGCTCGGCACCAACCTAAAAATCCACATTACCACCGCCAGTTTATTGCGCGGAGCTTTAGACCAGTACCGCGGCAATATTAGCAGCGAGTTAACCAAAGTCATTGCTAGCAATGAGGACGTAGAAGTAGAAGAGGAAGTCGACGAAAATGACTTGGCAGAAGACTCACCAGTTGCTCAAACCGTTAACTTAATTATTGAGTATGGCGTCAAAGCTGGTGCCAGCGACATTCACATCGAGCCCCGTGAAGATTATGTCGTGGTTCGTTACCGCATTGACGGCCTGCTGCGGGAGGCCAACAAGTTGCCCCGAAAGCTACTTGGCGCGCTAGTTAGCCGTATCAAAATTTTGAGTAACCTAAAAATTGATGAACACCGCGCCCCGCAAGATGGTCGCTTTAAGGTAGAGGTAAGTGGCTTAATGTACGCCCTGCGTGTCTCGACACTGCCAATTCTGGATGGCGAAAAAGTGGTCATGCGTATCTTGAACGAATCTACTAAAGCCGCTGATTTTACTGACCTTGGTTTCTGGGGTGGCGCGCTGATTAGCCTTAAAGAGGCAATCGTCCAGCCCCACGGTATGGTCCTCGTTACCGGGCCAACTGGCTCTGGTAAATCGACGACGCTGTTTAGTGTACTGAGCTCGCTTAACACGCCTAACGTCAATATCTCAACCGTCGAAGACCCCGTGGAATACCACATTGTTGGTGCCAACCAGACCCAGGTGAATGCCCTCGCCGGCATGACTTTTACCAATGGCCTGAGAGCCCTCCTACGGCAAGACCCCAACATCATCATGGTTGGGGAAATTCGTGACGGCGAAACCGCTGATCTGGCCGTGCAGGCCGCACTTACGGGTCACTTAGTGTTTAGCACACTGCACACTAACAACGCGGCGACGTGTCTACCACGTTTGCTCGACATGGGCGTTGAGCCCTTCTTAATTGCTAGTACCGTGCGCGTCGTTGTGGCCCAGCGCCTCGTGCGTCGACTCTGCGTCGATTGCCGCGAACCCTACGCACCCGATGAAGCCGTATTAAAGCAGCTCGACAAGACCTTCCGCCTCAGTCGACACGGTGGCATTGCCAAGATGAATGAACTCGAAACGGTGGCGCTAGCAGACGGGATTGGGCGTTCCAGCACCGGCAAAGAATCGGTTACCGATACACTTAGCAGCTCAAGCAGTTCTATAACGCGCTTATTCCGTCCCCGCGACCAGGGCTGTGACGTCTGTAACCACACCGGTTTCAAGGGCCGGATTGGTATATATGAAGTACTGTCTAATACTACCGCCATACAAGCCCTTATTGTTTCCGGATCGACCACCGAAAACATCGAAAAAACAGCCATTGCCGAAGAAATGCTCACCATGCAGCTCGATGGTTTCATTAAAGCGCTGCGTGGTCAGACAACTATTGAAGAAATTCTTCGCGTTACATCTCAGGAACAATAATGTTATTTAACTACAAAGCCACCACTCCCGACGGCCGCACAATTTCCGGCACTGCGGAAGCAGCTAATCGCGGGGCGCTATTAACACTGCTGCATAAACAAAATGTCCGACCAGTCTTGATAGAACCGGCCAAGGGGCACGGCAAAAGCGGTCACAAAGTAAAGAAAAAGGTTAAATTAAACGATCTCGTCGTCTTTACCCGTCAATTATCGACCATGATAAGTGCCGGCGTACCGTTGGCCCGATCCCTAACAGCCCTGCAAGCCGATGCTCCTAACCTATACATGCGCGAGGTGCTGATGGGCGTTACCAAAGATATTGAAGGCGGCACTCCCTTGGGCGACGCCTTTTCAAAGTACCCCAATGTTTTTAGTGACGTGTATGTAAACATGGTCCGGGCCGGTGAAGAAGGCGGTATCTTAGATGATATCCTTAAGCGCCTGGCGACCCAGGTCGAGCAGGACGCCAGTATCCGTAAGAAGATCAAGAGCGCTATGATGTACCCCATCGTTATCTTAGGTATCACTGTTCTGGCCTTCTTTGGTATTATGCTTTTAATAGTTCCTAAAATCGGTAAAATACTACTCGATCTTGGCGGGCCCGACGCTAAATTACCTATTTATACGCAGGTGCTGCTGAACGCCAGCAACTTCTGTGTCCACAACACTATCATTGCGGCTATACCCCTGCTGAATATGATCCCGCTCATAAATAAATTACCCAATTTGCTGTTTATTATGGGTTTTGTCTTTGTCGGCACTGTCTACGCTCTACGCTATATCAAAACCGAAAAAGGCAAATATCAGTTTCACGGCTTGCTACTTAAGATACCAGTGGTTAAGGTGGTTATTCTCAAGATTGCCATTGCCCGATTCTCTAGAACCTTTGCCTCGCTCATGAGCGCCGGCGTAAGTGTGCTAGACGCCCTAGATGTAACCGGCGCTGCGCTTGGCAACAAAGTAATTGAAAAAGAATTAAAAGACGCCGCTAACGAAGTCCGTAATGGCAAGCCCCTCAGTGACCCCATTAGCCGTAGCGAACACTTCCCACCCATTGTGGCCCAGATGTTAATTGTTGGTGAAGAAACCGGTCAAATAGATGTCGTACTAGTTAAGATTGCCGACTTCTATGAAGAAGAAGTCTCGGTACTTATAGATGGCCTCGCCGCTATTATTGAACCAATCATGATCGTGGGCCTCGGTGGCGCCGTTGGACTAATTGCCGCTAGCGTTATGGGACCAATTGCCAACCTGTCCAAAAACATCGGTGGCTAATATATTTTACAACGCTTATACACAGCTGTTATTGCGTTGATCATACTTATGGTTATAATACACAACAGATACTTGAAAGAGCTATAACAGCTGTCTCTTTCAATGATCAATAAAAATTTAATAATCATAAATTAGGAGGGTGGGCCCTTATGATCTCACTAAACACAAAGCGCGATAACCGCAGTAAAGGTTTTACCATCGTAGAACTTTTGATCGTTATCGTCGTAATTGGTATCTTGGCTGCTTTAGTCATTACTACCTATGCCGGTATCCAAGCCAAGGCCCGTAACGGCAAGCGTTCGACTGACGTTCAGTCAATCCAGACACAACTAGAAGCTTTCTACAGCCAGAACGGGTACTACCCATCTCTAGCCGACATGAACTCTAAGACGTGGCGCGCAACCAACATGAAGAGTCTCGACAAGGTCGCTCTCGTTGATCCTTCAACGAACTGTGACCCTGAAGCCGTCTCAACCTGTTTGGCAGCAACACCAGCCGCTAAGGTTTACGCCTACGCTGTACAAGACGCCAGTGGTGCCAGCTGTGAAACGACTGACACAAACTGTGCTCAGTACACACTGACAGCAACCTACGAAGGTACCGTCAATAACCAGACAACCTACGTTAAAAAGAACCTAGACTAACACTCGAAGTTTGTAGTTATAAAAGCCCTGGGGTAGTCCCGGGGCTTTTATACTATAATAAGCACAAGCATGAAGATGAATCAGCAGGGCTTTAGCATTATCGAGTTATTAGTGGCCATTGTTATATTCCCGCTTTTAATGATCGGCATCGTCAGTTCTTATAATTCCGCCAAGCACGTCTACCAAATAACCCGTCAAATGAATCAGATGTATATTGTCCTCAGTTCTTGCCCAGAGCTAGATCGTGGTCTGGAATTTAATTCGCTTAGTAGCAGCACCAACTGTTACCCAAACAACACTTTTCCGGCCGAGGATGGCGGTACCGCCACTATCAGTTATGCCCCGGTTCTGACGGTTACCGATACCAGCAGTCTGCCCGCCAGCGACCCACTCAAGGCTATTCCCGATTCTAAGATTGTTGAAGAGCGTGTCAAGTGGCCTTACCCAAACGCGGCATTACCAGAACTTAGAGTCCGCATGCTGATAACCCGAAATGGCATTGGTCAGCAATAATGCGCCTGTTCAAGCCGAATCAAGCTGGAGTCACTGTGGTAGAACTGTTAGTAGTTATGATGGTGTCATTCTCGCTTATGACCGTCATAACGGGATTTGCGTTGAGCTTTTGGGGCAATACTGTGACCCTCAGCAACGACCAAGGCACACTCGTATCGCGCTTTAACGTAAGCACCTATCTCAATAAGTTCATCGGTCAGGGTTACGGTTTTATTACACAAAATGATATTCCTGATAATAACACTGGCAAGCCCGACCCAGCGATTGTTTCGGGCAAATACTGGATGCCGATTCACGCCGTACCAGGCAATATACCCACTGGCGCAAATGGTACAATCACGCCCTTACTCTATTTCCGAAAGCCAAGCATTAATACGTCCAACAACATTGTCATGAATGGCGCCGTGCCCTTTGAGGATAACTATATTATTTACTTAGACGGCACTACCAAACAGCTACGGTCTCGAGCACTCATAAACACCACTGCGCCGGCTAATCGCAATCTCACCACCTGTCCACCCAGCGCTGCTACCGCCAGCTGTCCGGCCGACGCCGTGATTTCTGATGATGTTAGTGCCGTTGCCCTGCGCTACTTTTCTCGCTCCGGTAATACCGTCGACTACACGTCAATCACCGACCCGGTTAGCTTGAAGTATATCGGCCCCGACTACCCATCGGTCGAAATTGTCGAACTTACCGTTAAGTATTACCGCAAAGCTCAATTACATAACGCCCTCAACACGGTTACCCAGACAGTGGTGCGGGTAGCCCTAAGGAACTAATGATGATACTTTCACGTTTGCCAGCTAAAAAACCGCTTAACGAACAAGGTTTACTGTTGGTAGCAGTTTTGAGCATTATGGTTTTCCTCAGCATCATCCTAATTGGCATATTCAGCCTCGGAACGTCTAATTTAAACCGAGCCAGAGCCCGCATCTTTTCTTTAGAAGCTCAATATGCCGCTGAATCTGGTGCCGATGCAGCCGTAGCTATCCTTAACAGTGGCAATAGCGCCTACACGGGCACAGTTAGTCAAGTCACCGTCTTGAGCGCCAGTAACTTCAAAGCAACCTACACGGTTAGCGTGGCGGCCGGCGCCACCGCCGCCGAACGTCTTATTAGTGCCACTGGTTCAATCTATCTACCGGCCTCAGCTACCACACCTAAATTCGTCAGGAAGATCCGCGTTACGGCCCAACAAAGCTCTAGCTCGACAGCCGCTTCGTTAACCAGCCGTAATATTTTAGCCATCGATAGTAGCGTCAAGAATGTTTACGCCAAAGATGTATATGTGAACGGCTTCATAAGCATGGTCAAGACGACAACTAACCTCACGGCCGAAAACATAACCGTAGCCGGTAAAAACACCGCTGCCAACAACTGTTCTATTGGCACCGTCGGCACCTTGTTAAAACCGGCGACATTCACGACGGCGGGCCAGACCAAGACCAATATTACGACGGCATATAACAACTGTATCTTGCCACCGGGGAATTCTAATAACGCCAACTTTAATGTGTCCGCCAACACTGGCAATGTCTCAACCGTACAGTCAATTTACATTCCATGGACGACCTATATGGATAGCTCTTACCAAAACTCTCCGAGTGGCTGCAACGACTGGAGTAGTGGCGTCTCACCCCGCCGTATACCGAACGTAGTTGGCAGTAAACAGACCCACTACCCTGATACAGCCAGCAATACCAGTGCAAGCTGTGGCACTAACGGCGATCTAAGCCTTGGTAATAATCAATACGATATTGCCGATAATGTCCATTTACGGGCTAATTTATGTCTAGCCAACCAATGCACCCCAACGTTCAATAACACGACTGCTAGTATTAAATATGTATTTATAGAGGGTGTCGTTAATTTTGGGTCCCTGAAGACCAAAGTCGGCAGTGGTCCGCTGGCCTTTATAATTTACGGGACCGATCCGGCCTATAACACCAGCGTCTGCCCTTACGGCGGAGCGGCCTATTTGGCTAATAGTGGCACTACTACTGCCCCCGCCATATATCTATTAGCCACCAATGGTGTCTGTTTAGACAAAACTAAATTTGGTGCCAACCCATCGCTGGGCGGCATAGCCGGTAAAAACATTTATATTGCCACCAACTCTGGCTCACCGTTCGACCTGTTTATGGACGTTAATTTCCCGGTCAGTGACATTCCAATAAATACTACCTGGCGAGCCGTCCGCTATCAGCGTATGTAGCGTTATCTGGTATACTAGTCTTAAAGCACTTATGTTTTGATGGGCAACATGAACAAAACTACAAAAACACCGTATTTCTTTCGTGATAAACCGATATTCGGCCTTGATATTGGCCCGTCGTCGCTCAAAGTTATGCAGGTTAATCAACCAGCCATCCTAGCTAGCGGTAAAATTGATAAGCTTCCTCAAGTAATCGGTTACGGCTTCACCACCTTTGACCGCGCTGCGACCGAGGACGGCGTTATTGTCCAGCACGAGGTAATCGCCAAAGCCGCGCGCGACTTGTTCGATCAGCACTTAATTGGCGACATCACTACCCGCCGGGTTGCCCTGGCTATCCCCGCATACCGGACTTTTACCCGGTCACTCGAATTGCCCAAACTGCAAAGCAGCGAACTAGTAAATGCCGTTGAACTAGAAGCCGAACAATACGTTTCGATGCCCCTTGAAGACCTGTATCTAGATTACGAAGTTACGAAACAGATTGCCGATAAAACTGAGCTGTTTGCCGTGGCCGTGCCTAAAACCATCGTTGATTCATACATGGAGCTGGCGCATATTCTCGGCCTTGAACCAGTCTTAATAGAGCCGACGCTCAGCTCATCCGGACGACTTTTTAGCCTCGATAACCAAAGTGACGTCCCAACAGTAATCATCGACTTTGGTTCGCGCTCGGCCGACATCAGTATCTACGACGGCCATATCCTTGTAACCGGCACCGTCCAAGCCGGCGGTGAAACTTTTACCAATATTATTAAAGACAAATTAAACGTAACATCTGCCGAAGCCGGACTTATAAAAACTCGTTACGGACTTGGCGTCAGCCGACGTCAAAAAGAGATTACCGAAGCTCTGACGCCTATTTTAGACCAGCTTATCAAAGAGATTCGCCGCATGATGCGTTATCACGAAGAGCGCTATGGTGTAGAGCGTCCGATTACGCAAATAATTACCCTCGGTGGGGGCGCTAACATGCCAGGCCTAAGCGATTATTTAACCAACGTGCTTCGCCTCGCCGTGCGCCACACTAATCCTTGGAATTACCTCAATTATAAGGGCCTTCAACCCCCTAGTGAAGCCGACAAACCAATGTATGCCACCGTCGCCGGGTTATGCCTGGCTAACCCTAAAAAGGTCATCCAACAATGATCAACCTACTACCACCCCAAACCAAAGGCGATTACCGTTACGCCCGCCGCAACTTAGCCCTGCGCGGTTGGATTATTGCCCTGGCTGTTGCCTTAGTCGGTGTTGGCGCCTTACTAACTTATGGCTTACTCGACCTACAGCGACAAATCCACAGTAATCAAATTCAAGTCGCCGAAGCCAAAGAAAAATTAGCTAAGGATAAGCTTACCGAAACCGAACAAAAAGTAAAAGATATCAGTAGCAGCCTACGCCTGGCCACCCAAGTCCTCGGCAGTGAAGTACTATTTTCTAAATTGATCACGCAGATTGGCGCCGCCATGCCGCCTGGCGCAGTGTTGTCGGGGCTCAACATCAATAAAACAACCGGTGGACTTGACCTCAATGCCAACGCTAAAGATTATGGCACCGCGTCACAGGTCCAGGTTAACCTCAGCAGTTCGGCCAACAAAATATTCGCCAAAGCCGACATTGTAACTATCAGCTGTGCTACACCTAAGGTGCAGGACAAACCAGACCCCTACCCTTGCACGGTTACCCTGCGCGCCTTGTTTAACGACCAAAACCAGTTCTTATTTGTGAACCAGGGCGCCAAGTCATGAACAGCAAAAAAGTTTACTACTTACTACTAGGCCTAGCTGCCGTTTTATCGCTAGCTATCCTGGGAGCCGCTTACAGTTCTAAAAGTGTCCTAGCTACTAAATCGGCCCAGTTGGTCGACTTAAAGGCTAAGTTAGAGGGCTACAGCATGCAGCAGACCAGCCTCATTCAGGCCAAGAAAGACATTGCTACTTACGATTCGTTATATAACATCGCTAAAGTCGTCGTGCCGGAAAATAAAAATCAGGCCGAGACTGTCAGACAAATTGTTAAATTAGCAGCCGACAATTCCATTGTGCTGGGGTCGATATCGTTCCCATCTTCCACGCTTGGGGCATCGCCGTTAGGTGGCAATGTCGCGGCCACCAATAAACCTACGCTTGGCGCGCCTCCGGCAAAGGTTTCGATTGGCAATGCCGATCTCTCCCAGCTCACCCCCGTCGTTGGCAGCCCCGGCGTCTACGTGTTACAGATTAATGTTGCTAGCGACTCGACGCAACCGGTGAGCTATAATCAGTTCATTAGTTTCCTGTCCGCCTTAGAGAACAACCGGCAGACAGCCGAGGTGACGACCGTCAATATTGTGCCCGATACCGTTGTTTTAAACCACTTTTCGTTTACACTCAGTCTAAACAGTTACATAAAACCATGAAGAATATACTCCCACCCAAAGCAACCGCTGCCGCCGGTACTACCGCAACCGTATTGGTACGCTACAAATTAGTTATATTCGTACTGCTGATTGCGTGTGTTTACGGTTACATTATCTTGACGATAAGTAGCCTATCCAGCTCTCAACCTACTCCCGATCAAATCAGTGCTGAGAGCCGACCCATCAAGTCAACAAAAATTGACAAGAAAGTAATTCAACAGTTGCAACAACTGCAAGACAACAGCGTGAGCGTTAAGACTTTATTTGATGAAGCCCGTAATAATCCTTTCCAGGAGAATTAGCGTCTAGCCTTCTACTGGGCGGCCGGCTTTGAAAGCTTCAACCGCGTTATTAAGCAGCGCAATTTGTTTCTCTGGCTGTGAGGCATAGTTGAAGTGGTACGTCGTTTCATCGCCTTCAGTAGACAAACGGATTGAACCATAATTTAGCGCATGGGGTATGATACCGTTCTGGGTAAAGCTGGCATCTTCTATATTACCAAGGCTAACGGTTTGCAGGCGCTTTTTGAATAAACTTGATTGCACATTTTGTATCACGCTCTCGTTGGTGAGGTAGAAGGTGTTAGCTTGAAATACGAAAGTACCAATGGCTCCCCCGGCCAACGATAAAATTACACCCAATAGCAGTGGCAGCGATAAGAGCCGTAGCAGTCCACCACCCTCACCTAAGCCACTAATTGAACCGCCTGGATCCGAGAGCAATAACGCTATCAGGGTAACCAAAACGACGGTTACAAATATACTGATAAACCATATTTGTAGTAGCCCAAACGGATGACGGCTAACAGCGCTTATGATGTATTCGCCTTCCGACAAGTTCAGCTGGGGGTATTTTTTCTTTGATTCTTCGTGCTTTTGACGAGTTTCATCGGAAATAACCGGCTTAGCGGGTTGTAATGGTCGGCTGACATATACCACTTGGGGCGGAAGATTGGCAGGATCGGCGGGCTGGGGTTGTGAGGGGTTGGGACTGGTTGGATTCATGCAAGTATTATAGCAAGTTTTGGTTGGCAGGCATGGTCTTGCCAAGATGCTTATAGGTCTTCGGCGTTACGCGCCGGCCACGCGGCGTTCGTTCCAGCAAGCCAATCTGCATCAGGTAGGGTTCGATGAAATCTTCTATAGTGGTACGTTCTTCGGCTGTCAGGGCGGCTAATGTTTCAACACCAACTGGGCCGCCGTTATAGCTGTCAATGATCGCGGCTAGTAGCATGCGATCGGCTGGGTCTAAACCAAGTTCATCGATTTCCAAAAGCTGAAGCGCTTGGCTGCTAATAACGGTATCGATAATGCCATCACCATTGACGTCAGCGTAGTCGCGGACACGCTTCAATAACCGGTTGGCAATACGCGGTGTCAGCCGGGCGCGAGTCGCTAGCTCGGCAGCGGCTCCCTTGTCTATTTTGACGTCCAATATACCGGCGGCACGTTCAATAATCTGCTGGACTTCGTCTGGCTTGTAAAACTCAAGGCGGTGAATGTGGCCAAAGCGGTCGCGTAAGGGGCCGGCCAGAGCTCCGGCACGTGTCGTGGCGCCGATAATCGTAAACTTGGGCAGGTCTAGCCGTAAACTGCGAGCACTAGGGCCTTTGCCGAGCATAATATCGAGCTTAAAGTCTTCCATAGCGCTGTACAGCACTTCTTCGACGGTGCGGTTCAGACGGTGAATCTCGTCAATAAATAAAATGTCCCCGTCTTGCAGGTTAGTCAGCAGGCTAGCTAAGTCACCGGCGCGTTCGATGGCCGGGCCGCTGGTGATACGTATCTGCGCACCCATTTCGTGGGCGATAACACTCGCCATAGTCGTTTTGCCGAGTCCGGGTGGACCATACAGCAGTACGTGGTCCATGGGCTCATCGCGTTTTTTGGCAGCATGAATGGCCAATTGTAAGTTCTGCTTTAGGCGTTCTTGGCCAATATAGCTCTTGAAGTCGTGGGGCCGTAGCGTAACTTCTAGTTCAACCTCAACTGGGTCGGTGGGCTCAGCGGCCGTCTGCACAATGCGATCAATCATTACATAACATTATAGCCTAGTTGGCCAAAATGCTTACGTTGTACTACTTACT
>JACMNI010000023.1 GCA_014378615.1 Candidatus Saccharimonadota bacterium
ACGCACTATAAAGACCTCAAAAAGCCCGGCTCAACCGAAGTCCTCGGCTGGGGTGACGCCGAAGCTGCTAAGGCCATCATCGCCGAATCCATCGACCGTTACAAAACCTTCTTATAAAAGTAAGTAATATGAGCAATCCAGAAGTAGTACAGACCGTGCGCCTCATAGCATTCGATGCATGGGGACGTGTCATCATATGTAAACGAAAGATGGATGCCAAGCAACGCGCAGGGCAGTGGGAATTTCCAGGAGGTAAAGTCGACAACGGTGAGGGTACTGTAGAGGCAGTAATACGAGAATTTACTGAAGAGACTGGCGTAATGTTGGACGAAAAGCTGGTAGATGCACGCCCTGTATATAACAGATATGATTATGATAAAGGTGTGGGTAAGTGGTATAGTCGTGACTTTTTTAAGTATGGTGGGCGCCTGGCTGCAGACCAGCTCTATGTACCTCGAGAAGCCGATGCAATAGTAGCCGTCACATTAGATGAAGCGCTTAACCGGTTTGTTAATATACCGCATCAGCGGGCAGCAAGTCGCATTCCAGTAGCTTTAGTTGCATAAGACGCTTAAGCTAATTACAATATAGACATAAACAGATCACACTTAAAAAGGATGGGCACATGAAAACACGACTGGCGATTAATGGATTTGGCCGCATTGGCCGCAACGCATTCAAGGTTGCCTTCGAGCGTAGCGACATGGAAGTCGTAGCTCTCAACGACTTAACAGATACAAAAACCCTGGCGCACCTGCTTAAACACGATAGTAACTACGGTACCTATCAGCACGAAGTTAGTTTCGACGATACGGGTATTATTGTCGACGGCAAGCACATTCGTGTCTTTGCCGAACTCGACCCGGCCAAACTGCCTTGGAAAGACAACAAAGTAGATGTGGTTATCGAATCGACGGGCTTCTTTGTCGACCCAGCTAAGGCTCGCGCTCACATCGACGCTGGTGCCCATAAAGTCGTCATCAGCGCCCCGGCTAAGGGTGAGGGAGCAACCACCATCGTACTTGGCGTCAATGAAGACCAACTGCCTGAAGCCAGTGAGATAGTCAGCAATGCCAGCTGTACGACCAACTGTATTACACCTGTGGCCGCTATTATCGAGCACAACTTCGGCATCGAAAAAGCTATGATGACTACAATTCACAGCTATACCGCGAGCCAGAAGTTGCAAGACGCGCCAAGTAAAGACCTCCGCGAGGGTCGCAACGCCGCCGAGAACATCGTTCCTACTACAACTGGGGCTAGCATAGCCGCCGGCCAAGCTTTACCAGCTCTGCAAGGTATATTCGGCGGTTTGAGTGTGCGCGTACCGACGCCCGTCGTATCTCTCAGTGACTTCGTCATAATTACTAAGCGTCCCGTTTCGGTCGAAGAAGTAAACAACGTCTTCAAGAAAGCTGCTAAAGAACCATATTATCAGGGAATTTTAGCCGTTACAGAAGAAGAACTTGTTAGTAGCGACTTCATCGGCAACAGCCACTCAGCCATTGTCGACCTTAAATTAACGGCCGTAGTAGCTGGTAACATGCTAAAGGTAGTGGCCTGGTACGACAATGAATGGGGCTACAGTAACCGGCTTGTCGAGAACGTCGCCGATATTGGCCGCTTACTGCACCAAAAAGACCAAGCGCACGACCACGAATAAACCATGAAGATTTTTATCGGCGCCGACCACAACGGATATCAATACAAGCAAGATCTAGCCAATGCCTTACGAAACGCCGGCCACGAAGTGATCGATGACGGCAATGTATCAATCGATCCCAACGATGATTTTCCGCAATTTGCGGGCAAAGTCGTTAACGATTTGCTGGTCGATGATGATAAAGACGCTAAGGGCTTGCTGATATGCGGTAGCGGTCAAGGCATGTGCATGGCCGCCAATCGTTTCAAGGGTATTCGCGCCAGTCTCTGTTGGAACCTCGAGGAGGCCCGCGCCAGTCGTAACGACGATGACAGCAACGTCTTATGCCTTAGCTCGCGCTATCTATCCATCGATGAAGCCCAGTCGATTGTTGTAACTTTCTTGCAGACACCATTTGCCGGAGCGCCGCGCTTTATTCGTCGCCTGCAGGAGCTAGATCAGCTTACCTAATATGGCCATAATCTGCCCCACAGTCACAGCCTTCAACGAGCACGACTATCGGGAGCAATTGCTGCGCCTTAAACCATTTGTCAAGCTTATCCACATTGATTTAATGGACGGGCGGTTTGCGCCGACTGAATCACCCAGTTTAGACTACATCTGGTGGCCACCGGAATTTACCGTCGATATTCACTTAATGTACCAAGAGCCGATGACGGTTTTAGATCGCCTAATAGCGTTGAAGCCCCGGATGGTCATTGTCCACAACGAGGCCCAGGTTCACCACATGCATTTTTGCGGCGAGTTACACAAAGCAGGCATTATGACCGGCCTCGCTTTGCTGCAGGACACCCCAGTCGCCTATGCCGAACAGATAATACATAGCTTTGACCAGGTACTAATCTTTAGTGGTAATCTTGGGCACCACGGTGGCAGTGCCAATCTTGACCAGCTACACAAAGTTGCTGAAATAAAGCACCATCACCCCGATGTTGAGATTGCCTGGGATGGCGGTATATCTGATAAAAACATAAAACAGTTGGCTGATGGCGGAATCGATATACTAAATGTTGGCGGCTTCATTCAAAACAGTGGGGATCCCGCTAGTGCTTATGCTAAACTACAGGCAGAACTAAATAACTAACATGAAAAAACAACCAATAGCTAGATTAGAGGTCATCGCCAATGATATCCGTGAGGATATTATTAAGATGCTTGAGCACGCTGGTAGCGGCCACAGTGCTGGCCCATTGGGTCTAGCCGACATCTTTACGGCGCTATACTTTGACGTTTTGAAACACGATCCTAAAAATCCTGATTGGCCCGAGCGCGATATATTATTACTGAGTAACGGGCACTGCGTCCCCGTCCGCTATGCCACTATGGCCCACGCCGGCTATTTTCCAAAAAAAGAATTATTGACGCTACGGAAATTTGGATCGCGCTTACAGGGTCACCCTGAGCGTACGCGCCTACCAGGTATGGAGACTACAAGTGGACCACTAGGCTGCGGCCTGAGCCAAGCCTGCGGTATGGCCTTAGCAATGCGCATGGACAAACAAACCAAACGCTGGGTGTACGTGGTTATGGGCGATGGGGAACTTAACGAAGGTAATATCTGGGAAGCCGCCATGCTCGGTGGTAAATATCGCCTCAATAATGTCATCGGCATTATCGACCGCAATAATATTCAGATTGATGGTCCGACCGAAGATATCATGCCTTTAGAAGATCTTAAGGGTAAATGGGAGAGCTTTGGCTGGCACGTGCTAGAAGTAAATGGCAATGACGTCGAAGCAGTAATTGATGCCTGTAATATGGCTAAAACGATTGTAGAAAAACCGGTAATGATAATTGCCCACACTATACCAGGCAAGGGCGTCGATTTCATGGAAAGCGATTTCCACTGGCACGGGGCACCGCCCAACCATGAGCAAGCCAAGAAAGCCCTTCACGAGCTTCGCACTCTCGGCGGCAAAATACGAGGCGAACATGAATAGCCTCGGGGTAAATCAGTACTCGTACCAGCGCCGGCCCATCAGTACTATCATGTGGAGTTGGCTCGGAGTCGCCTTCAGCCTGCTACTGTTAGTCCCAGCCGCCGGTATGGTGGTTGCCGATGCGTCGTCTTATCGGTCATGTTCCATCAATACGTCAGGGCTAACTGTCAGTGCCTGTGGCAAAAGTGCCGTTGATATTTCCGACCTCGTTTTGCTAGGGATATTTCTGGGATCTGTATTATTAGTAATTTGCGCCGTGACACATGCGCTACGTATGTCGAGGAAATCTTTATGACTGATTTACATTTAGCCGATCTGAGTGAGACCTTGCTTGAAGAACCCATTCGCAAGGGCTTCGGACGTGGCTTACTTGCAGCTGGTAAACTAGACGTGAACGTAGTTGCCGCCTGTGCAGACTTGACCGATTCTACTCAAATGAGCTTATTTAAAGCTGAGTTTCCGGAACGTTTTGTGGAAGTAGGCGTCGCCGAGCAAAATCTGGCAACTGTAGGCGCTGGTCTAGCTGCCATGGGTAAGATCCCTTTTGTGAGTAGCTACGCTGCTTTTAGTCCCGGTCGCAACTGGGAGCAGATACGCACTACGGCCTGCCTCAACGAACGAGCCGTGAAAATCGTCGGCTCACATGCCGGTGTAAGTGTCGGTCCCGATGGCGCCACCCACCAAATGCTCGAAGACATCGCTCTTATGCGCGTACTACCAAATATGGTTGTGATCGTTCCAGGGGACAGTCTCGAAGCCGAACGCGCAACCTTAGCAATGGCCAAAGACCACAGGCCTAATTATCTGCGACTGGCCCGTGAAGCTACTCCTGTCATCACTACTTCTAATACGCCGTTCGAAATTGGCAAAGCTTACGTCTACGAAAAGGGAAGTGACGTCACAATAATTACTACGGGAACGATGACGTACCAGGCGCTCCGGGCCGCCGAGCAGTTATATAAAGACGGCATTGAAGCCGAAGTGGTTCACGTCCCCACCATCAAGCCCCTCGATGCCGAAACTATCTTAAAGAGCGTTCGCAAAACCGGCTGTGTAGTAACGGCCGAAGAAGGTCAAGTTGCTGGCGGCCTAGGCGGCGCAATAGCGGAATTACTGGCCGAAAACCACCCCGTACCTATGAAACGGATAGGTATGCTCGATAGATTTGGCGAATCTGGTGTACCAAACGAATTACTTGAATACTTTGGTCTTGATGCCAAGCATATCCGACTCGCTGCACATCACACTATTGATAAGAAAAAATAACGGTAAGGATTTACTATGCCTCAAACGCTTCGACAAATGCGCTATAACTGCCAAAAAGCTCGCGCCCGAATGGCCCAGGCTCGAGCCGAACACTGGGCGTTTGGTGCTTTCAATTTAGACGATGAGGCAACACTTAAGGCAGTAGTATTAGCCGCTAAAGCCAAGAATGCGCCAGTACTGGTAGAAGTTAGCCAAGGCGAAGTTGACGACATCGGTATAGACACGGTTCGCGATATGGTCGATAACTTCATCGCCCAGTATGGGGTAGAGATGTACGTAAACCTGGATCATAGCCCAAGCGTTGAAGCCGCTATGGACGGTATTGAGGCCGGTTTTGAATTTATACATATAGATGTATCGCAGGCCGACCACGATGCTAGCGATGAAAAGATTGCCGACGCCACTCGCGCCGTCGTTGAGTATGCCCAGCTTACTGGTGCCATGGTCGAAAGCGAGCCACACTACTTTGGCGGTTCCAGCAACGTCCATACTGAGGATATCAATTACGACGAGATAAAAAAGACATTTAGCACTCCTGAAAGCATGCGCGCTTTTGTGGAAAGTACCGGAATCGATACTTTCGCTGCCGCGATTGGAAATTTGCACGGCAAGTATCCCGTACCAAAGGTGCTCGATCTTGAACTGCTACAACTCTTACGTAACGCCAGTGACTGCAACATCAGCCTTCACGGCGGCAGCGGTACACCAGGTCACTTCTTCCGCGACGCTGTAAAGATTGGCGTAACGAAAGTAAATATCAATTCCGATATGCGCTACGTCTATCGAACGACGCTCGAGCAAACGCTCAAGGATAACCCTGATGAATACGCCACAGCCAAGCTGGTAGGCAAGTATGTCGTACCGGCGGTTCAAGCGGTAGTCGAGAGTAAAATTGACGATTTCAATTCCGCGGGTAAAGCCGTCGTTACTGCGTACTAGTTATTGCCTGCGGGCAACTACTGTGGGACAATAAAGCTCAGATAAGCATAACAATAATAAGAAAGTGGTGGGGACATACTTGTGGCGCAGCAACCAGATGTAATTTGTATCGGTGATATAGTAACCGATGCCTTTATTAAACTAATCAACGATGAGGCCCACACCTACACTAATGAGCACGGTAAGTGGCTGGCTATGCAGTTTGGTACCAAGTTGCCATTTGACCACGTGGAAGTGCTAGAAGCCGTCGGTAATGCAGCCAATGCGGCCGTATCATTTGCTCGACTAGGTCTTACTACCGCATTCGTAACAAATGTGGGGGGCGACCAGGCAGGGCGTGACATGATCATGGCTTTGGAAAAACAGGGCGTCGACCATCGCTTTGTCCGAGTTAACCCAGGTAAGAACAGTAATTACCACTATGTCCTGTGGTACAAAGAAGAGCGTACCATCCTCATCAAGCACGAAGAATATGACTATCACTGGCCACACCTTCGCCCGAATGAGGTCCCCCGCTGGGTCTATTTTAGCTCTATCTCTGAACACGCGCTCGATTATTCCGATCAGATTGCCGATTGGCTCGAAGCCCACCCGGAAGTTAAGCTTGCCTTTCAACCCGGAACCTTTCAGATGGAAGCGGGTATTGAACGCTTGAAGCGGCTGTATGCCCGAGCTGAAGTGGTCGTACTCAACCGAGAAGAGGCCGTATATGTAACGGGCGGCGATTACGATAACGTCCACGATTTGATGGACCGCTTGCATGGTATCGGCTCTAAAATAGTCGTTATAACCGATGGCCCTAAGGGTGCTTACGCTTCCAATGGTCATGAACGTCTGCAAATGCCATTATACCCAGACCCAGCGCCCCCCATTGAGCGTACTGGAGCAGGTGACGCCTTTGCCTCGACCTTCGTGGCTGCACTGGCTAAGGGCAACACCTTAGAAGGCGCCTTGCAGTGGGCACCCATTAACTCTATGAACGTCGTCCAACATGTTGGGGCTCAAAACGGTTTGCTCAAAGAAGATAAACTAGAAGATTTACTGCGTCACGCTCCCGACTGGTATCGTGCCACGCCTATGCAGTAAATTGGCAAGCCTGATATTAAAAACATGACGGTTATGGTAATCTGTAGACAGAATATACGGACGATCACGGTGAAACAAAAGAGACATATAAAATGACCCGCTACCTGTCAGAATCGCTCCAAGCGCCCGAGCCTTTTTTTAGGCTCCATTTACGCCAGCTCGAACAGACCCATGGCAATCCCGCGGCTGATATCAAATTAACAAATGATGTGCACGGCCAGTTACACCAAAAATTAGTCATGCTGGGACTTGACCCTAAAGATACCACGCCTAAAGAGTTATATCTGGCGCTCAACGCGAAATTACGAGCCGATGATACGCGTCTTATAAAGCGTTTGCGGACTACGGCTGCCACCCATGTGTCAGCCGAGGCCGATGTTGTCGCAGGCATGGCTTATGCGCTACAACACCTACCAATTCACAAAAGCTGTTATGCGCTCAAGCCGGCTGTGTTTAAACAACTAATTAAAGCTCAACCACCCAAAAAGGTCATGAAGCAACTCGGCTATCGGTCAATTGAATCATTACTGAAACAAGAGCCGATGGCGGCAATCATGGCCGCCGCTACCATCTGTGAACTGCCGTCATGGCAGCGTCAATTATTCGATCGCTATAAAAAATTGAAACCAAGCAATTTCGAATCCAGGACCCTGGCGGTCGTACATCCCAATGGTAAGCGATGGCAGAAGCTGGCCGAAGCAAGTGTGCGTCAGCAAAAGCATAATTTATTAGCGTTTCCAGAACTGGGTACCATCGTGTTATTGCCATTGCCCAAAGATGTGCCAGCCGGCGCCGTTACTGCGAGTTTAGCGCTGGCTTTGCACGCTCTAAATGAAGTTCGATCCAGCAGTACTTTTTTGAAACTGTGTCAAGTTCGTCCTGATTTTGGCATCATCGTTCAAACTGTAGCTACGGCCGAGCCGCAACTAGAAGCCCACGTACTGGATAAGCAAGTGCCATGGCAGCTCATTCAACGCTTCTATGCTCGCTTGCAGGAGCATTTCCGAGAAGAGTTATTTGAGCCACACATCCAGCTTACAGATTTATCGTGGCACGGCGTCGAGCAAGCTATGAGTTTAATTGAGCCGAGTCTACATTTTTGGCAGAACAGCGCCCATGTAGGTATGGCGAGTGTACATAAGGCAGTTTCGCTGAATATAGTTGATACCGCGCTCAATGTCTGTAATAACAAATCGTTTGAACAGCGGGTCCATAGCCATTTTCAAAAATCACTGTGGCACGAGTTGTTATTACAGTACTTGAAGCCAACCACAGTAGAACAATCCGTTCTAGCCGAATTACAACCTAAATTAGCCTACGCCCCGGCGTTAGCATAAGAAATGAAAGGGTAATATATGTATCAGATTTGTGTATCAGGCGCCGCTAAAGGCGACAGTGTAGAAGAGGGCAAAGCCTTGGCCGCCGAACTAGGCGTAGCAATTGCTAAAGCCGGTCATTCACTCATGACTGGCGCTACTATTGGCCTACCTAACTACGCAGCCGAAGCCTACAAACAAGCCGGCGGCATTATGAGCGTCGGTATCAGCCCGGCGGCGAGTAAAGTAGAGCACGTTATGAAGTATCGATTACCTACTTTGGCCTACGATACCATTCTCTATACGGGCCTCCATTATGTTGGTCGCGACACATTACTTATCACCTCAAGCGATGCTGTCGTAAGTATTGGCGGTCGACTAGGGACGCTGCACGAATTTACGATCGCTATGGAAACTGACACGCCGATCGGTTTTCTACAAGGAGCTGGCGGTATAAGCGAAGAGATTCAAACACTAATGGGGTTAGCTCACCCACTGCGCTCAGGTGCAATGGTAACGTTTAATGAAAACTCCGACGATTTGATCCGCGAGCTAGTACTTCACTTGGATATTGATCACGCAAAATATAAAATTCTATATCAGTAAGGCATCATGAAAAAATTACACTCCACCCATAAACCCCTAGAAATAATACTGCTGATTATTATAGTATTGCTAGTTGGATCGATTTCTGGCTATGCATATTGGACTAATAAACAAATAGATAAACTTACGGTAGTATCTGAAACTCCCACTGTAGCCAAAAGTGTTTACAAACCTACCGGTCAAGCTAAAGCAGGCAAACTAACTATTAAAGAATGGAACGTAGCCTTGAGTGTAAGTGGCGTGGCGAGTGATGCCGACTACTGGCTAGCGAAGAATTCAGATATGGCCTATCTCTCCACAGCTACCATCGATAGACTGCCAGCTTGTGTTGCCGCTCGCAAGGCCTATCCGAGTAGTCCCTCACACCAGTCCATAATTAGGCATATGCCGACAGATAAGGTAGAGCAAGCACCTGGCTACATGAGCGGTACAGTCACAGCTGCTTTTGCCTTGAGTAAATTTCCAGATTCATTCAAGCAGATCGACGGCTATATCTATGAATACACTGTTGGAAATGGCGTGGAATGCTCCCGCGACCAAGCTGTACGGCGCGCTCTTGGACAGCTATTACCGACACTTACTTCAGTAAAGTAGATCACTTGCTACAATAGTGTAGTGAGTAAATTTGTAATTAAAGCCGATTTTAAACCAACTGGTGATCAGCCGAGCGCAATCGCCCAGCTTACGGCCGGCCTTGAACAGGGGCTTCAGCATCAAACGCTGCTTGGCGTTACCGGCTCGGGCAAGACGTTTACGGCGGCTAATTTAATCCAGAACGTTCAGAAACCAACCCTCATTTTGAGTCATAACAAAACACTCGCGGCTCAGCTGTACGGTGAATTCAAACACTTCTTCCCAGACAACGCCGTGCATTACTTCGTTAGTTACTTTGATTACTATCAGCCTGAGGCCTACATCGCCCGCTCCGACACCTTCATTGAAAAAGATAGCCAGATTAATGAAGAGATCGATCGTCTACGGCACGCCGCTACCGATGCGTTGCTGAGTCGCAAAGACGTTATTATTGTTGCCAGCGTTAGCTGCATTTACGGTATTGGTTCTAAAGAGGATTATGGTGGTATGTCATTGGACGTCGCCAAAGGCGAGAATCGTAAGCGCGACAAGTTACTGCGACATTTAACTGATATGCAATATCAGCGCAACGATATAGATTTCCACCGAGGTACCTTTCGCGTGCGTGGTGATGTGGTGGATATCTTCCCATCAGGTGAGGAATTAGCCTACCGACTCGACTTCTTTGGCGATGAAATAGAGCGTATTACCCAGATAGATCAGCTAACTGGCGAGATTCTAAAGACGCTTGATAAATTACGGGTTTTTCCAAGCTCCCACTACGTGACGCCACAGGACAAGCTAAAAGTCGCCCTCGGCAAGATTCAGGACGAACTACAACAGCGGCTGGCCCAATTTAAAATGGAAGGTAAATTATTAGAAGCGCAGCGTCTGGAGCAGCGCACTCGCTATGATCTGGAGATGCTCGAAGAAACCGGTTTTGTAAAAGGTATCGAGAACTACAGCCGTTACCTAACCAACCGTGAGCCAGGTGAGCAGCCGGCAACGCTAATGGACTATTTCCCAGATGATTATCTACTGCTAATAGACGAGAGTCATATGACATTACCGCAAGTACGTGGCATGTATAATGGCGATCGCGCCCGGAAAGAAGTGTTAGTTGAGCATGGCTTCCGCCTGCCCAGTGCACTCGATAATCGACCACTCACCTTTACTGAATTTGAACGCCACGTTAATAAGGCCGTTTATATCTCGGCGACACCAGCCGAATATGAGTTGAGCCGGTCACCGGCACCGGCCCAACAGGTAATTCGTCCGACGGGGCTGCTCGACCCGCCGATCGAGATTAGACCGGTCGAGGGTCAGGTCGATGATTTGATTGCTGAGATACGCGCCACCACGGCTAAACACCAACGTGTCCTGGTAACGACATTAACGAAACGAATGAGTGAGGACCTGACTGATTATCTAAAAGAAATTAACATAAAAGTAGCCTATCTTCACTCTGACGTAGACACACTCGATCGAACCGACATACTTCGCGATCTACGGCTCGGCGTCTACGATGTCCTAATAGGTATTAACTTGCTTCGCGAGGGCTTAGACCTGCCCGAGGTGTCGCTAGTGGCTATATTGGATGCCGACAAGGAGGGCTTCCTGCGCAGTGAACAGGCCCTAGTGCAAACCGTTGGCCGCGCGGCTCGCCACGTTGAGGGTCGGGTTATCATGTACGCCGACAAGGTGACGCGGAGTATGCAGGCAACCATCGATGAAACAACGCGACGGCGCGCTATCCAAGAAGCTTACAACACTGAGCACGGCATCACCCCAACTGGCATCAACAGAGCTGTCGAAGCGGGCATGAACACTGAGGCCCAGTTAGACGCCAAGAAACCAAAGATCAACCTGAATAAAATTCCAAAAGACGAATACAAGGCGCTTATTAAAGATTTAAGCGGTCAAATGGAATTAGCGGCCCAGAATCTTCAGTTCGAGCAAGCCGCCGAGTTACGCGATCTCATCGATCAAATTAAAGCTAAGCAATAACCTCGCTTACGCAGAAGTTGCGAGGACATCTTTAGCCGACAGGTGCGTAATGTCTCCGTCGTTGTCCACTAAGTATTTTGCCATCTTTCGAAGCCGAGCCTGCTTTTTAGTAATCATCCTGTTTGTCGCACCTGCAAGATGGGCCCCGGGTTCAACGAGAATCTTTAATCCCGGCCGGACAGCATGGAGCGTCTGCCAGTCAGCTTGTTGTCCAGAGTAGTCGCCCTCATATATCGTACGTATGCCTTTAGCATTCCTCGGTATGGCGTGAGCATACTGTCCGGCCTCACCACCTATTAGTAGGCGGAGCCACGCTAGCTCGTGAGCGACGTTCATTACGTGCGGATCGAAAGTACCTAGAAAGTCATCGAGTGTTGGCTTAGCTTCTCCGGCTTTGTTTGTGAAAGCATTTTTGCTCATGTCACGACTTATTTCGGCCAACGTCTTAATTTCGCCCGGTAATTGTTTTAGAAACCCTTTACTAAATGCTACATAGCCAACACGGCGAGCGAAACACGCACCTTCGAGATCGCTCCAAACAACTTGACGGTTGTTTTCTGGAAATTCGCACTGAGCTATGAAAACTTCGCCCGACATAGCGCCTCTTGAGTAGCCTTTACGGATCACTTGATCCGTCGAGAAATCATAACTGCCGTCCATATGGTCTAGCAGTGCGTGATCTTGTGCTGCAGATTTACTAAGACTCTTACTTGAAAGTGACTTTGTAACTGTGTGAATGCGCTCCGGAGAGTTAGGTTTCACGGCATGTCGCCCTTGGTGGTGATTCCAGATTACTGGAAAGCCGGCTGCGACGGCTTGTTCCAGTTCGAAGCGATTAAAGCCAGTGGGACCGGTAAACCAGGCATCGGTTGAAATGATAGGGTAGTCGCTGACCGGATCGTGTGGCAAGCCGATAGTAACCAGCCGAACCGCGCCATCTGTAAATCGCACTGATTGACTTAAAAAAATGCCGCTACTATTTTCAACGGTGGGACGGTGCTGGGTTTGTCGGATCACCTCTACTGGGTAGTGTGGTAAATCAATATCAGGTGCTGGTTGACTTTCAGCGATGTTACCAATATACGAAGATCCCCCATCACGAGGACGGGGGATCATAGTTACAGGAGGCATAGTTTCTATGCCGTCGGGTAGGCAGGGAGGTGATTGTTCTATGCGGGCTGCAGTTGTCATTTTTTATTGTTACACAAGTTACTATTTCTCATAGTAGTCCTTGTGGTTATGCTTTGTAAAGAAGAATCTATTACAGCTAAATATGCATCAAATAATCTGTAATTTCTTCGGCCGTCTGTTACAATCGTAGGTATACATGGGCAAACTTTCTCGCGATGACGTCTTAAAATTGGCTCACCTAGCCCGCTTAGAACTTACTGAAGTTGAAATTGCTGAATTTGTCGAAGAATTGAGCGAGATACTTCAGTACGTAGACATGCTGCAGGGCGTGGATGTGACGGGGTTAAAGCCAACAAACCAGGTTACTGGTCTTGAAAATGTGACTAGGCCCGATACAATCGTGGATTATGGTTACAAACCAGCCGATTTGTATAAGAATGTGCCCGCCATGCAAAGCGATCATATAAAAGTAAAAAAGATGATCGGCTAATCATGGGCCAGTGGCAACCAATAGCGACTATTGCGGCTGATGTGCAGGCCGGGCGGGTAACGGCTCGTTCTATTGTTGAACAATCGCTCAAAACGATTGCCAAACGCTCCGATTATAACGCTGTCATAGCTACGCTTGAAGAACGCGCCCTATCGCGTGCCGATACCATCGATGCCCTCGTGGGCTCTGGCGCATCAGCTGGGCGGCTCGCTGGCGTACCCTTTATTGCCAAAGATAATTTTTTAGTATTTGGAGCCGAGACAACGGCCGCCAGTAATATCTTAAAAGGCTTCGCCGCTCCATATCAAGCGACCGCCATCGAACGCCTGGAAGCCGAAGGCGCCATCTGCGTCGCAAAAGCCAATTTGGACGCCTTTGCCCATGGATCGAGCACGGAGAATAGTGATTTCATGACGACCAAGAATCCTCGTGATATGACTAGAGTTCCAGGGGGCAGTTCCGGTGGTTCGGCCGCGGCTGTTGTTTTGGAGATGGCGCCCTTTGCGCTCGGTACCGATACAGGCGGATCGATCAGGTTGCCGGCCAGCTATTGCGGGGCAGTGGGCTATAAGCCTACCTATGGACTCGTGAGCCGTTCCGGCGTAGTGGCCATGGCCAGCAGTACTGATGTCATTGGACCGTTGGCGGCTAGCGTAGCGGACTGTGCCTTAGTAATTGATGTTATGGCCGGTCGCGATAGCCTCGATGGTACGAGCATTGAGAATGATCCACTCGGTTATGCCGACGTAACCCCGGCGCTGACTGGTAAAAAAGTTGGTGTCATCAAAGAATATATGGCCGAAGGCGTGACCGCGCCAATTTTAGGTATTATCAACCAAGCTATCAACGCTATGGCCGATGCCGGAGCCGAGATTATAGAGCTCAGCCTGCCGAGCTTACCGACTGCGTTGGCGGTGTATTACATTTTATGTCCCGCTGAGGTCAGCAGTAATTTAGGCCGTTATGACGGCCAGCGCTTTGGTTATTCCTTCCAGGAAGCCGATACGCTGGAAACTAGCTATAAACAGTCACGTTCCCGTGGTTTCGGTAAAGAGGCTAAACGACGAATTATGATCGGTACTTACGTGCTGAGCAGCGGCTACTACGATGCCTACTACAAAAAAGCTCAGACTGTCCGCACTAAACTCATTAACGAATTCAACGCCGCTCTTCAAGAAGCAGATTTTTTAGTCGGTCCGACTGCGCCCGATGTAGCTTTTAAAATTGGAGAAAATATAGATGACCCGCTCAAAATGTACTTAACAGATATTTTAACGGTCGCCGCTAATTTAGTGGGCGTACCGTCAATTAGTATTCCCGCCGGTGCAGTCGACGGGCTGCCTGTCGGCCTGCAAATTATGGCCGCCCAGCGGGCTGATCGCGAACTGTTATCGTTCGCAAACGGGGTAGAGGAATTATTAGCATGAGCCCCAAATTGTACGTCATCATTGGCGCTGCCGTCATCGTCTTATTTATAATAATTGGCTTAGTAATGAAGTTTCGGCCGCGCAAAATTAATACGGGATACTGTGCCGAACGTTGGCAAACAATCCAAAAACACTGCGCTGACAAAAAAGAGTGGCACATGGCCATTGCTAATGCCGATCGTTTACTCGACGACGTCCTTAAGCGACGACATTACAAGGGCAAAACCACTGGTGAACGCTTGGTCAGTGCACAACACGATTTTACCAATAACGAATCGCTTTGGTTTGGACATAAATTGTATAACCGCATCCACGATGATGGCCTGGTAAAAATAAGTAAGCAGGACACGCTAGAAGCACTCGGTGGCTTTCGCCAAGCCCTAAAGGACTTAGGTGCGCTGCAAGATAAAGTAATAACAGCTCCAACGGTGACTCCAGCCCCCACCATAATACTAGAGCCCGCTAAGAAAAATGATAGAGCTGCAAAGGCAAAATCATGATCAATCCCGATGTAAAAGCCCAGTACACTACCACCATCGGAATTGAGTGCCATGTGCAGCTCAAAACTAATACTAAATTATTTTCGGCGGTTAGTAATGACGCTCGCGAAGCCCCAGCTAATACATTAGTTAGTCACATAGATTTCGGATTACCAGGCGCTTTGCCAGTACTCAATCAGGAAGCGCTACATTTAGCAGTTAAGGCAGCTTTTGCACTGGGGACTGAACCCGAGCGCTTTAGTAAATTTGACCGCAAGCATTATTTTTATCCTGATCTGCCAAAAGGCTATCAGATTAGCCAATTTGATGAACCAATCATTGGCAAGGGCTCAATAACAGTTCAAGTTGACGGGCAGTCCAAAGTTGTTGGCATAACCCGGGCCCACATGGAAGAAGATGCCGGCAAAAGCACCCACCCGGCCGGTGCCGACTACAGTATGGTTGACCTCAACCGGGCGGGAACCCCGCTCCTCGAGATCGTCAGTGAACCAGATATGCACTCGAGTGCCGAAGCCAAGGCCTATGCTTACGAACTCTATTTGCGAATGCGCTACGCTGATGTCTCTGAAGCCAACCTCTATTACGGCAATATGCGTTTCGACGTTAATGTCAGCGTCAGTAAAACCGAAGAGCTGGGTACCCGCTCAGAAACTAAAAATCTCAACAGTTTTAAGTCGGTTGAGAAAGCCGTTGACTATGAAGTTGAACGACAAATTGCGTTACTTGAAAAAGGTGAAAAAGTAGTCCAGGAGACGCGTGGTTGGAACGATGACAAGCAGAGCACTTTTAGCCAGCGCTCTAAAGAGAACGCCGATGACTACCGTTATATGCCCGATCCAGATATCCCGCCAATTGTGCTCGACGAAGCCTACATTGCCGATATCAAAGCTGCGATGCCATTATTACCAGATGATTATCGTGCTAAATTTGCGGCCATCGATATCGACAATAAAGTAGTAGCCGATATACTGGCGGTGCCGGAATCGGCGCAGCTTGTTAGTCGTGTGTTAGACGCGGCCGGTCCGGAACATGCGCGGCGCATTGCATTCTGGTTGATGCTTAATTCAGTAACTGATCCGGAGGCGCCCACAGCTACGAGCCAGACCCAGGTACCAGACGAGCAACTCATAAAGTTGTCGCAGTTGGTGTCTGGTAATAAACTTAGTTCGACGGCCGCCAAAGAGGTCCTGGCCGAATTACAGGCCAAAGGCGGCGATGCCGAAGCAATTGCCGCTGACCAGAACTTATTGCAAGAATCGGACGAGGCGGCTATTGCGGCCATCGTGGCACAGGTATTACAAACAAATGATAAAGCCGCTGAAGACATCAAAAATGGCGAAATGAAGGCCATTGGCTTTATAGTCGGCCAAGTAATGAAACAGAGTCAAGGTAAAGCCAACCCTGCTTTAGCCCAACAGCTTATTAAAAAGCAGCTCGGTATATAAAATACTTTGTTGTGCGCACCAATGCAATTTGCTAGGGTAGTAACTTGATAACCCATGACTGACACAAGGAGCACAATGACAGATCAACTAAATGCTAAAGTTACCAAAGCCGTTATAGCTGCCGCGGGATTCGGCACTCGATTCTTGCCGCAAACCAAAGCAATGCCCAAAGAGATGATTCCACTCATTGATAAACCAATAATTCAGTACGTCGTCGAAGAGCTGGTGGCGGCCGGGATCAAAGACATCATTATCATTAGCGGCTCAAATAAGCGCAGCATAGAGGACCATTTCGACCTACCCAACCAGGATTTAGTGGCTAATTTACAAGCTGGTGGCGCAAAAAAAGCCCATTTGTTAGAACAGGTCGAACATATTAGTAACATGGCCAACTTCATCTATATCCGGCAAAAGGGGCTGTACGGCAATGCGACACCTGTCGAAAACGCTTCGCATTTAATTGGCAACGAGCCATTCATATATACTTTTGCCGACGACTTTTTTGTGGCCAGTCCCAACCGTACTCAGCAACTTATTGATACCCACCACAAATACGGTGGATCGGTTTTGGCGTGCAAACGGGTAGACGAAGATTCAGATTATGACAAATACGGTATAGCTGGTGGTGAAGAAATTGAGCCCGGTGTTTTAAAAGTTAAGCAAATTGTCGAAAAGCCGGGTAAGGAAAACGCCCCATCTAACATGGCCAGCGTTAGCGGCTATTTATTAACTCCGCATATATTTAGTTATCTAGAAGAGGCCAAAGCCAACTTCAGTGGCGGCGAATTTATGATCCAGCCTATCATGCAGGCCATGATTAACGACGGCCTCGGCATCCACGCTAAAATGATTGACGGTGATTGGTATGATACCGGTGACAAACTGGAATACCTGAAAGCCCAAGTAGATTTCGCTCTCATGCGCGATGACATTGCGCCCGAATTCTTGCAGTTCCTGCGAAAAAAGTTACAGTAATAGATACCAATTAACAGTAAGGTACTACTATGTCCACTACTCAGTCTGTGCTGCTCATTATCTTATCGGTCTTCTTAGCGCTATTCCTAGGCTTAGCTATTGCTTTGGCGGTTCTGGCTATAAAGTTGATAAAGAGCGTTAAGCGCATAGTCCTTAAGGCCGAAACCGTCGTTGACTCGGTAGAGTCCGCCGCCGATGTAGTTAAAAGTGCTTCTGGGCCCTTAGCCACACTACGAGTAATTAAAAATCTTGTTGACTTAGTGCAACGGAAGAAATAGGAGTAACTATGGCAAATCCTCTCAAAACAGCAAAGCGATTAGCGGTTGGTGCAGCCGTAGCTGGCGCGGCCGGATATTTAGCCGGATTATTAACTGCGCCTAAGAGTGGTAAAGAAACTCGTCAGGAATTTCGTAAGGCAACCGGCAAACATGTCAGCGAAGCCGAAGCGCAATTAGACTCACTACACGATGAACTAGGTAATTTAGTTGACGAGGCCAAGGGTAAGGGTGATGATCTCGGCAGTAAAGCCCAAAAAGAACTCCGTAAACTGGTAGATCTAGCAAAAGATAGCAAAGAAAAATCTAAGACAGTTATAACCGCCATTCACGAAGGCAAGGCAAATGATAAAGACCTCAGCCGAGCCGTCGCCGACGCCAAACACGCTATTGACCACATCAAAGATTACTTAAAAAAGTAATTGTTTATTGCCCTCATCGGCTGCCGTTGTAAATGTTAGGCCGTAAGTCTAAGCGGTTTGGCTGTATACTTAACGGTATAACTAACGCTAGAGGGTATACGTGGCGGCAGCACCAGTTTTAACAGCGGCGGACTATGTCCATCTGCACAATCATACGCAGTACAGCTTGCTGGACGGCCTTACTAAAGTACCCAAACTTATAGAGTATGTAAAACAGGCTGGTATGCCGGCCGTAGCTATGACCGACCACGGCACACTTTCGGGTACTATTGAGTTTTATAAAGAAGCCCACGCCAATGGGGTGAAGCCGATTATAGGTATGGAAGCTTATGTGGCGGCCCGCTCGCGTCACGACCGCGATGCTACAAAAGACAAAACATACTATCACCTCATCATATTAGCCATGAATAATCAGGGGTATCAAAACCTCATGAAGCTTTCGACTGTGGCTAATCTCGAAGGCGTCTATTATAAACCGAGAGTCGACCACGAAATTTTGGAAAAGTATAATGAGGGGCTAATTATACTGAGCGGCTGTATTGGTGGTGAGATCGGCGACAGCCTACGCCAGGGTCAATATGATAAAGCGCGTGATATCGCTGCCTGGTATAAACAGGTGTTTGGCGATCGTTACTATCTGGAAGTGCAAGATCACGGGCATAAGGACCACCCGAGCCGATGGGATGAACAAGTTGGTGTCACGGAACAAACGCTAAAGTTAGCCGCCGAGTTAGATATTCCTGCCGTGGTCACCTGTGATGCCCACTACTTACGACATGCTGACCAGACAGCTCATGAAATATTACTGTGCGTACAAACCGGGGCTTTTTTAAGCGACGAGAAACGAATGAGCCTTAGTAACTTTGAGCTCCATGTTACTGAACCTGCCGCCATCATCGACCGCTGGGGCAAGGACTATCCAGAAGTTATCACGAACAGCCGCAAGATTGCGGAGCGTTGCAATGTAGAGATTGAACTCGGCAAAATCTTAATTCCTAAATTCCCCGTACCCGACGGCGAGACAGAAAAAACGTTTTTAGATAAACTGGTTTTCGGCGGTCTGGCCGAACGTTATCTGGGACTCGAACTGGCCCAGGCTAGCGCACTAACTATTGATGACGTGAAGCAGCGCCTCGACCCGGTGATACTTGAGCGGACGGAATACGAGCTGCGGGTAATTGATGGCATGGGCTTTAACGGCTACATGCTTATCGTCCAAGACTTCATTAACTGGGGTAAAGGCCAAGGCATAATCTTTGGTCCCGGGCGGGGCTCGGCTGCTGGTTCCATAATTGCCTATACGCTGCGCATTACCGATTTAGATCCGTTAGCCTACGGCCTACTGTTCGAGCGTTTCCTGAACCCCGACCGTATTAGTATGCCCGATATTGACGTGGATATTCAGGATAACCGCCGTGACGAAGTTATACAGTACTGTTCGGAAAAATATGGCGCCGACCGAGTTTCCAATATCGTTACCTTTGGTAAAATGGCTGCCCGTAATGCCGTACGTGACGTTGCTCGCGTTCTGCAGGTGCCATATGCCGAAGCCGACCGGCTTGCCAAGATGATCCCGGCACCAGTGCAGGGAAGACATATACCTCTAGAAGTCAGCGTCGTAAAAGATGCCGATCTAAAGCGTGAGTATGAAACGAACGAAACTACCAAACAAGTTATTGACCTGGCGATAGCTTTGGAAGGTACCATCAGAAGCCACGGCGTCCACGCCTGTGGCGTTGTTATCGCTCCGGCCGAGCTGGTAACCTATGTACCGTTAGAAATGGCCCAAAAGGGTGTTGTGGCCACCCAATATTCGATGGGGCATATTGAAGAACTCGGACTGCTTAAAATGGACTTTTTGGGGCTTAGTAACTTAACAATTATCAATAACGCCCTTCGCATCATTAAACGCGTCCATAATGAACAAATCGACCTATCGGCCATACCGCTGGACGATCAAGCTACCTTTGACTTGCTCGGCCGTGGCGACACCACCGGTGTTTTCCAATTTGAATCGGCCGGTATGAAACGCTATTTGCGCGAGCTCAAACCAACCGAATTCAATGATGTCATTGCCATGGGTGCACTGTACCGCCCGGGCCCTTTATCGGCTGGGCTAACTGACAGTTTCATAAAGCGTAAAAATGGTCTCGAGCGCGTCGACTATGCCCATCCTTTGATGGAGTCGGCGCTGGGGACGACGTTCGGGGTGCTGGTGTATCAGGAACAGGTGATGCAGATCTCGCGCGATGTTTGCGGTTTCACGGGGGGTGAAGCCGATACGCTGCGTAAAGCTATCGGCAAGAAAAAGATCGATGTCATGCAGAAGATGAAAGTAAAGTTCATAGATGGCGCCGTGGCCAACGGCGTGCCCAAACCGGTCATTGAAAAGTTTTGGAAAGACCTGCTCGGCTTTGCCGACTACTGTTTTAACAAATCCCACTCGGCCTGCTATGGTTTAATCTCGTATCAAACAGCCTTTTTGAAGGCTCACTACCCAGCTGCCTATATGGCCGCTCTTATGACCAGCGACTATGATGATACCGATCGTTTAGCTATTGAAATTGCCGAATGTAAGCACATGGGGATTACCGTTATGTCACCCGATGTGAACGAATCATTCTTGGAATTTGCCATTGTGCCCGATACGAAACAGATCCGGTTTGGCATGGCAGCTATAAAAAATGTTGGTACCGGCGCCGTCGAAGAAATCTTGCGAGCCCGTAAAGAGAGCCAATTTACCAGCATCGAAGATTTTTTGACCCGCGTAAACGGACGCACGGTTAATCGGAAAGCCATGGAAAGTTTGATAAAGTCCGGCGCTTTTGACCGGTATGGCGAACGTACGACATTGTTACATAACCTGGATGTACTGCAGGCTTTTGGCAGCCGGGTACAAAAACAAGCCAACAGTGGTCAAACCGATATATTCGGCAATAGCGTTGACGATAGCGGTGTGAGCGATATGCCAAAGTTAGACTTACAAGCCCCAACAACGGTTATTGATACGCGTGATCAACTAGTCTGGGAACGCGAGTTGCTAGGGTTATATTTAAGCCAACATCCGTTAGATGCCTTTGGCACGTTCCTGAGTGAGCAGTGTGTACCAGTGGCTACGCTCAAGCCCGAACACGAAGGCAAGAACGTCTCCATTGGCGGTGCCATCACGGACGTTAGGGAAATTACAACCAAAAATGGACAAAAAATGGCCTTTATCAAACTCGAAGATCAGTCTGGCGAGATAGAAGTTATCTTGTTCCCAAATGCCTTTCAGCAAACACTTGGTTTGTGGGAGCGTGACCGCATCGTACTTATTAGGGGTAAGGTTAACGCTAAAGACCGCGAGGGCAATATTAGTAGCGATGTGAAGGTAATGGTTGACGACGCTCGTGAAATAACTACCAAACAGGCGACTGCTTATCAAGCCACGGGTCGCAAACCCAAGACGCCCAAACTGCCAAAGATAAAAGTGGCTTCTATGGTCGGTCCCGGTGCCAAATCTGTAAATGAAGTAACTTCCCCCGAGCGGATCTATATACGGGTGGCAAGTACCAAAGACCAAGCGCTGCTAACCACGCTCAA
>JACMNI010000024.1 GCA_014378615.1 Candidatus Saccharimonadota bacterium
CTCTCTAGTAAAGTTGGGTTGTGAATTACACTCACCATTCGACCAAATGGTCATTAACCGTTCACAAGTTACCTTCTGGGAAAACTTGCAAGACAATGGCCAGGTTGCCAAGGCCGTAAAGACCTTTAAGACCCAGAACCCCGGCGGTCAGAAGTGTACCGATTCTGCCACCAACGCTAGCACCACCAATAATGTCCAAGGTTCAGCGAACACTACGACAAACGGTGCAGCAGCTACTACGCCTAAGCCTTAGTTTAGCCGTTAGTTCTCTTCAAAAGCCCCTCTCAAGGGGCTTTTTTAGTGGCTTTGATGAGGATTAATTATGGGTTATCGTTTTAAGATAAAGCGCTTAACAGCCGAAGCTACCGTAATAGCCGCCAGCACAATAGTAGTTACCATACTCCAGCCCGCTAGATCGGGCGACCAAGCGGGTGACGCAAAGCTGAACTTATAGAGCGCATCGGGGATGGGAGCCAACTGCACCCCGTGGCTCTGCACATATTCTTCTATACACGGTACACGGTTGCGGCCGGACACATCATTTGGGTTTTGCTGCTCGCAATAGGTCTGTGCGGCGGTATACGTTTGGCTGTTAGTAGTCGCTAACTGCTCACTGCGGGCGCGGACCAATCTATCGTATGTATATTTAAGCTGGATTGGCGGGTAGACGGCGTTAGAGCCGGCATCGAGCTTGGTGTTCATGTGGGCCGTTACGTATGACTGCAAGTTAACTAACGCTTCCTGAACGCCACTACCACGCTCATCAGCGGTATAAACGGCCTGCCGCAGCTCCAGCATGTGCTGATTATTGGCCCGCAACGAAAAAGCGCAGATTGATAGGCTAACTAAAGTGGCGCCGAGCAGTATTTGTGGAGGCGGCAGTTTTTTCATGTTACGTACGATTATAACAGCGGTTACGCATAACTGTCGCCGGAGCGGTATACTAGAGCTATGCATATATATTTTTCAGGCATCGGCGGCGCCGGAATTGGCCCACTGGCCCAGATTGCCCACCAAGCCGGCTACACCGTATCTGGTTCGGACAAGCAGGACTCGCAGTACATTCAGTACCTTAAAAAACACGGCGTCACCAATATTCACATTGGTCAGGACTACGACGCAATCTCGCGCGTCTACGACGAAAACCCAATTGACTGGTTCGTCTACACGTCGGCCCTGCCCCTCGAAAACCCCGATGCCGCCGAACTACGGTTCTGCCAGAATCAGAGCATCAAAACCAGTAAGCGCGACGAGTTACTCAACGTAATCATCAAAGATAAGGGTCTTAAGTTGATTGCCGTCGCCGGCACCCACGGCAAAACTACCACTACAGCCATGGTGACGTGGCTATTCAAGCAGCTCAACATGCCCGTTAGCTACTCCCTGCCGGCCAAAACAAGCTTCGCCGAAATGGGTGAGTACACAGAAGGTAGCGAATATTTTATTTACGAAGCCGACGAGTTTGACCGCAACTTTCTGGCTTTTGAACCAGCTATTAGCCTTATTACCGGTGTTAGCTGGGACCACCACGAGATTTTTCCTACCCGCGAGGACTATCAGCAGGCCTTTATAGAATTTATCGAGCAATCGGCAAAAACGTTTGTCTGGGAAGAGGATGCCCACTATTTATCTCTCAATTTTTCTGACAGCACCTGGGTTTTGCCAACCACCGATCCGTCTATAGCTAAGATAACGCTTAAGGGCGCCTTTAACCGTCTAGACGCGTGGTTAGCCATTAAAGCCGTTCATTACGCCACTAAAGCCCCCGTCGAAGGCCTGATAGCCATAATCAATAGCTTCCCTGGCTTGACCCGACGTATGGAGCCAATAATACCTAATCTGTACAGCGATTACGCCCACACACCCGAAAAGATTCGCGGCGCCATGAGCGTCGCCACCGAAATGGCCGCCGAATCCGGCCAAAACTTAGTTGTTGTTTACGAGCCGTTAACCAATCGCCGCCAACACTTCTTGAAAGAAGAATACAAAGACTGCTTTGATGGCGCCAGCCGCGTTTATTGGCTGCCCAGCTATCTCGCCCGAGAAGACCCAGACCAGCGCATAATGCAACCGGCCGAATTAATCAGTTATCTAGCCGATCCAACTATCGCCGAAGCTGCCGAAGCCAA
>JACMNI010000025.1 GCA_014378615.1 Candidatus Saccharimonadota bacterium
AAGCGCGAGGAGCAGATAGTCATTCAAAAAGGGCGCTCTAACGTTAACTTAAACATAGAAGCGCTACATAAATTAAATGGCTTTATGACCGAAACCGATGACTTTATTTTGCTTAATGTGCCGCACAATACCAACGTCATTAAACTGCTGCAGCGCATCCGCGACGAGAGCCACCGCTTTGCCGTTAGTTATCATAGTACGCTCAAACAAAAGCGCCAAACAGCCTCACTTTTAGAAGAGATTCCGGGCATTGGCCCAGCCACCAAGAAGAAGTTGCTGCGAACGTTTGGTTCGGTAAAGGGCGTTATAGAGGCGCCGGAATCGGATATTGCCAATGCCATCGGCAAAGCCAAGGCTGATATTATCTGCCGATACTTACATGAAAAACTAACGCCTAAACAATAGTATGCAACCGTAATTGATCTGCCATGAGTGCCCGTGTAATAAGTGCCGCATTGCGAGCCATATTGTTCTTTTCTTTGATATTACTTAAGTGCGATTTGACTGTATTAATATCGATCCTCAAGTCACGGGCGGCTTCATGCAGGCTACCGCCTCCTGAAATTGTATCTAATACTGTAGTTTCTCTCGTGGTCATTAGAAGCGGTTGAGCTGGCCATGTCACGTAGGCATAGCCATTTTCCAAAAAATATCGATTCACTGCGCCGCTGCCTAAAAAGGCGGGTCCAGAGTAGCTGCGCACAAGCGTGCTTTTTATTGTGCTGCGACTAATATCTAAACGCTCACTGATGTCTTCATAGCGTAACCCTAGACCGACTAAGACGGTGCAAGACAGCCGACGGTCCGTAAGTGGTAGCGGCTCCTGTATCATAATTTGGCCACCGTAATGGGTATATCCGAGCACCCGAGCGCTCGATTCCTGGGGAGGTCGATCGTAAAAGACGGTGCCGCCAGCAGTAAGAGTGGAGTTTGCTAATTCACTTGAGCACATACTAACCTATATTGTATAGCATGACGCAAACGAACGTCAGCTACTAAAAAGCTATCTCAAGTTTGCTATACTACTGACTAATTATGAACACAGCACCTACTTCGTTCTTCGAGAGTGAATTTTTTACTTCTAATCGCCGCCGATTGATTGAAAAAGTCAGTGGCACGGGGCCAATGGTAATAACCGCTAATGGCTTACTGCAGCGCGGCGGAGATAGTAGCTACGCGTTTTGCCAAGATGCCAATTTCTGGTATCTAACTGGCATCGACGAACCGGACATAACCTTAGTGATAGATGGTGATGAGGAGTATCTAGTCGTACCGCCGCGTGATGCCAGTCGGACTGCTTTTGATGGTGTGCTGGACGATGATACTTTCATAAACCGTTCAGGCATAAAAACTATACTTGAAACCGAAGCCGGCTGGGAGCGCTTATCAAAAGCTCTAAACGACGCCGGGTCCGTCCAAACTATTGCCGCACCACCAGCTTATATCGAACGTTATGGCTTGTACGCTAATCCCGCCCGGGCGCGCCTGATAAAACAGCTAAAAAAAGCTAGTGAAGGAATAACAATTCAAGATATTGCGACTCATATAGTACATTTGCGTATGATTAAGCAACCGCCCGAGCTGCAGGCTATCCAACAGGCTATCAATATCACATTAGCGACTATTAAAGGTGCCACGGCAGCGAATAAGTTAATGCGATACACACACGAGTACCAGCTAGAAGCCGAGATAAGCAAAGGCTTTCGCGCACGCGGCGCCCGTGGTCACTCCTTCGATCCGATTGTCGCCGGTGGCGAGCGCGCCTGCACGCTCCATAACGTTGCCAATAACCAGGCGTTAAGCCCGGGAGAATTAGTCGTCGTTGACGTCGGTGCCGAAGTGGAGCATTACGCTGCCGACATCACTCGAACGGTATGTATTGGCGAGCCTACAAAACGCCAGCGCGCCGTTCACACGGCCGTCGCCGATGTCCAGCAATACGCTTATAATCTCCTCAAACCAGGTGTGCTTTTAGCCGATTATGAAAAACAAGTCGAAACGTACATGGGTGAGACGCTGAAAAAGCTTGGTTTAATAATCGAAGCAACCCACACCAACATAAGACACTATTACCCGCACGCCACCTCCCATTACTTAGGCCTCAATGTCCACGACGCCGGCGACTATGATCTACCGCTACAGCCGGGCATGGTAATCACGGTGGAGCCTGGCATCTATATTCCAGAAGAGGGAATTGGCGTCCGCATAGAAGACGATGTGCTTATTACTAAGCGTGGCATTAAAGTTCTAAGCAAGCGTTTAACTGGGCAATTAGCATAAGCACATTCACAGCAGTTTGCTATACTGAAGCCATGGCTAAACCGTTTTATAAATTTCTCACCCGCTGGTTGGTTTGTAGTTTAGGATTATGGATCGCCGCTGGTTTAGCGGGCACAAGTATCACCTATGAGAGTGAATTTAGAGTTATCGTTATCGCTGGCCTGGTGCTGGCTGTAATCAATATTGTCTTGAAGCCAATACTTGTAATATTTTCACTGCCGGCAATACTTTTTACCCTGGGATTATTTATGATTATCGTCAATGGACTGACGGTATTTATTGCCAGCAAACTGTATACGCCCCTGCATATTACTAATTTTTGGGCGGCCGTGTTTGCCGGTATGGTTATAGGACTGGTAAACTATCTAGTAACAGCTATTTTAGAAGAAAGACGGAAACCCGCATGAGCATCTTTAATTACATCACCATTGCCTCGACAATTTTATTGACCCTGTTAATTCTGGTCCAAACCCGAGGAGCTTCGCTTGGGGCCGGTCTAGGCGGAGCTGGAGAAGTTAACACGACTCGTCGCGGTACCGATAAGACCATCTTTCAAATTACTATCATCACTGCTATTGTTTTTGCCCTCTCGCTTATCTTAGGCATCATCGTTAAATAAACCAGCATGAAGCAAGGTCGTCTCTTCAAACTACGCTTCCGGAGGCGCCTCAAACAGAGTCAAAAGCAGGCTCAAGGGTATAGTACCCAAGCTGAACGTTCATTCGATCGTTACGTCATGAAACGGCTAGACCGTTTTAAACCAGTGCGCCGATTTGTTATTGGCTGGGTACTATTGTTAACGGTATTAATGCTGGGCACTATATTGCAAACGTTTCGCCTCAGTAATTATTACCAGACGCTACAGCCGGTTGCCGGCGGCACCTACCGCGAGGGTATTGGCGGAACGTTTAGTACCGCCAATCCACTGTATGCGAGCAGCGATATCGACAATTCCGTGGCGAGCTTACTGTTTGCCGGTTTATTCCAGTTTAACGACAAGAATGTTTTGGTTGGGGAACTCGCCAAAAATTATGAGGTAACACCCAACGGCACAGTCTACACGGTCCACTTAAAACCTGGGCTACGTTGGACCGACGGCAAGCCGCTAACTAGTGCGGATGTACTATTTACGTATCAGTCAATTCAGAACCCGGACGCCAAGTCGCCGCTACGCGGTAGCTGGCAGGGAATAGTTGTAACGGCACCAAACCCGGCCACGGTGGTTTTTACGCTACCTGGACCACTGGCGTCGTTCCCTAATACTATGACTAATGGGATTGTACCCGAGCACTTATTGGGCAAGATACCGGCAGCCGAACTCAGAACGGCCGATTTTAATACGATTAATCCAGTTGGCTCCGGCCCCTTCAAATGGCAAGCCATAGAAGTTACCGGCAACGAACCAAGTACGGCCGAAGAGCAGATAGCTATGTTGCCAAATACCAGTTACGTTGGCGGCACACCAAAACTAGCCCGCTTTATAGTCCACGCCTATGCCGACGAAGCTAAATTAAGTAGGGACTTTGGCGGCGGTGCGTTAACGGGTGCTACCGGCTTAGGCAAGCCTCGTGACGGCGCTTCTGCCAACAGCAACGTACAACGGCATAATTTTCTGTTAACGGCCGGTACCTATGCATTTTTTAAAACCACGCAACCGGTTTTTAGCGATGTTAAAGTCCGCCAAGCCCTGGTGCAGGCGGCCGACCCAAACGACATCATAAAACGCCTCAGCTATCCTACCAAAGCCGTGCGGGGACCACTGTTGCAAGGGCAGCTAGCCAACGACCCAACGCTGGTGCAAGCAAAACACGATACTGCAGCGGCAAACAGCGCACTAGAAGCCGCCGGCTGGAAAATTGGCCCTAAAGGTATTCGGGTAAAGGACAAACAAGAACTTACTTTCACTCTTGCCGCTACCGATAACCCAGAATACCGCTTAGTAAGCGAGCAATTACAAAAGCAATGGCGAGCAGTAGGGGCTAACATTAAGCTACGTCTACAGGACGTTCAAAACTTCCAAAATACGCTTGCCTATCACGATTACGATGCCGTACTGTATGGCATATCCATCGGGCCCGATCCCGACGTCTTCGTGTATTGGGACAGCTCACAATCGGACATTAGATCCACTAATCGACTCAATCTTTCAGAGTATAAAAATGTCACCGCCGACGCAGCCCTGGAATCTGGGCGTACTCGGCTCGACCCAGCCCTGCGTACGCTTAAATATCGGCCATTCCTGCAGGCCTGGCAACAGGACGCACCAGCCTTAGGGCTGTATCAGCCACGAGTACTCTACGTTACCAACGGTACGGTTGCTGGAATAAACGATCAAACTATCAACACTGCCACCGACCGCTTTAATAACGTCCAAAACTGGATGATCCGCCAAGCCCGTGTAACCAACCAAAAATAATTGCGAGTGCCTACCTACCTTGTGAAGCACGAGTGGTTACTGTAAAATACCCCCGTTAGATACAAGCGGACGTGGCGGAATGGTAGACGCGCTAGTTTCAGGTACTAGTGTCGCAAGACGTGGAGGTTCAAGTCCTCTCGTCCGCACCAAATAAAAAAAGTCAGCAAAGCTGGCTTTTTTTATTTGGTCTGGTGAGCAGGACTACAGAACCTCATTACGCAGCAATTGAGGTTCGCAGAACAAAGTCACGCGCACCAGCGAGCTTGGAGCATGACTTTGTGGCGAAGGCCGCAGCCCGCTAGTCTTAGTCGTAAAACTGCACGGCCACTAACCATAAGCGTGAGTGCCCCAGATATGCTATATTTGATGTAGTGCAAAAAGACATACTCTTAAGGGATAAACGTTCATGAGCAAAATTGCCCATTACCTACAGGAACATCTAGTTGGCGAAGTCATGACCAGTACCGATGCTCGGCGCTATTTTGCGACCGACGCAAGTATCATGGCGCTGCCACCAGCCTTGGTAGTCTACCCGCGTAACGAAAACGACGTCCGTAAAACGGCCCGCTTTACCTGGCAGCTAGCCGAACGCGGGCGGGTCATCCCCATTACCGCCCGGGGTGCTGGCAGTGACCAAACCGGTGCCAGTTTAGGAAACGGCATAATGTTAGTCTTTCCCGCGCACCTAAACCGCGTACTCGAGTTAGATACGAAATCCGGCAATGTAGTTGTAGAAGCTGGTATAAATTATGGTAAGCTCCAGCAAACGCTGCAAACCCATGGCCGATTTCTCCCGCCGTATCCGGCCTCACTGGAATATTCAACGGTTGGTGGTGCTATTGCCAATAACGCTAGCGGTGAGAAATCGGTTAAATACGGTGATACTCGCCGCTACGTGCAAAGCGTTCGCGCCGTGTTGTCTAATGGTGAAGTAATTGAAACGGGGCGGGTAAGTAAGCGCGAATTCAATAAAAAGCTTGGTCTGGCCACCTTTGAAGGTGAGCTCTATCGAGCCATCGATACTCTGTTAGAAGAAAATCGTGAAGTGGTGAATACCATGTACCGCGACATAAGCAAGAATAATGCCGGCTATAACTTATTAGATATCAAGCGCCGCGATGGTTCATTCGACCTAACGCCATTGTTGGTTGGTAGTCAGGGAACATTGGCAATAATAACCGAAGCTACGCTGACGACCGAGCCACTTAATCCGCAAACCACCCTGATGATGGCGGGATTCAACGACCTACAAAGCGCTGAACTAGCTATACTCGAATTGCGACGCGATCATGACCAGCCTAGCTTGCTCGAGATGATTGATAGTAATGTCTTAGCGCAGGTCGCTGAGCTGAACCCTAACTTGCTCAAGGGCATAATGCCAGCGCCATACCCGGCTGTAGTTTTATTTGTAGAATTCGACGCGTTAAGTGACCGACAGCAGAAAAAAGAAGCTCGTAAAGCCGCGAAGATTATCGAAAAATACGCCTCAAGCCTACAAGTTGAAACTGAGCCGGACTTGCAGACGCAGCTCGTAAAAGTTCGCCAGGCTACCGGCACATTACTCACTCGAAGCGACCAAGCAGGCCGGGCTCTGCCAATAGTGGACGGCGCCATGGTACCCATCGAAAGACTTCGCGAATATATTGAAGGCACCTATAAACTCTGCACCAAACTTGGTATTAAACCAGCTCTATGGGGCCGCATAGGTGAGGGCAATTTACAGTTCCAGCCCGTGCTAAATATTTCTCAGGTCGGTGATCGCCAGAAAGCCTTCCGCATAATGGACGAATACTACAACCTGGTTATTAGCCTAGGTGGCAGCATTAGTGGCGAGCGCAATGACGGCCGGTTGCGTGCTCCATATCTAGAACGCCAGTATGGTAGTGATGCTCACGCGCTGTTTATACGCCTCAAACAAATATTTGACCCTTATAACATCATGAACCCTGGCGTTAAACTAGGGACCACTCAGGAAGATATCATTGGGCTCATTCGTAGCGACTTTAGCTTAGGCCATATCTATAATCACCTACCACGTAGCTAATATATTCGGCAATTAAAAAAGACTAACAAGTGTTAGTCTTTTTTAATTGGTGCGGACGAGAGGACTTGAACCTCCACGAGCTTGCGCCCACTACCACCTCAAGGTAGCGCGTCTACCAATTCCGCCACGTCCGCGTAAACTCTTTACTAGCATACGGATATGCCACCAATATTTCAAGGTAAACTGTAATTAATCTGGTATGGACGGTAAATTCATGATATTATCTTGCAGTCCCTTCAGATAAGGGCGCTTAGCTCAGTTGGCTAGAGCATCTCGTTTACACCGAGAGGGTCGGGGGTTCGAGTCCCTCAGCGCCCACCATAATGAATACGACAAAAGACGATCGAAAGCGATCGTCTTTTTATTTATTGAGGAGCTAATAGTGAAAGGTTCAAATTGCTATACTAAATTTATGAGTCGCAAACCGATGAGCCAGTCGCAAAAATTATATTTCGTACTAGGGTTAAACGCCATTATGGTGACAGGGCTGGTTATAGCCGGGTTAGTATCGCACTCGCTGGGGCTGTTGGCGGCCGGTGGAGATTATATAGCCGATTCGATGTCGGTTGTACTCGGGCTGATTGCGATTTACGTCCGGGATAAAAAGCATGGTAAGTCAAAAGCCACGACGTATGTGGCCGGCATTAACGGGTTGCTGTTGCTCGCAGTGACGCTAGTTGTTATGTACGAGGCGGTCCATCGGTTACAAGGCCAAAACCCGGAGGTTAACGGCCTCCCGGTGCTAATAGTGAGCGGCATAGCCGCTCTAGTCATGTTTGTAAGCGCGGTGATTTTGAAAGGTGATGGCGATGACAAAGATATACATATGCGTTCAGTCTTGCTCGACACCGTTGCAGACGCGGTTTCGGCCGTCGCCGTCGCTATCGCCGGTGGTATTATCCTTGTTACTCACGGCTGGTATTGGTTAGATTCAGCTATAGCGCTCGTTATTGGCGCGTTTATAGCCGTGCAGGCGGTTAAGTTACTTTTGGAAGTAATTAAGGATTTACGCACACGTACTACAGCCAGGTAACGGTGTACGTATTGCCAGAAATCTTGTATAATAGTTCTATGAAACAGAGTGTATTAGCCCAGGGGCTGCAACCACAATTTGAAGCAGCAAATTTGGCTGCTGTAGCGGAACTGAAACGTAATGGCCGGGTAGGAACGTTCATCTTCTTTCAAGAGCCAGTGCCCGCTCAGCCGCCCGTTATTGGCACGCGGCCGGAATTTATTGCCTATGCCCAAGAAACCAATACTGCCACGGCTGTGGCTTTCCGCGGCTGGCGTCGCTTGCAGGCCCTATACACGGCCAAAGTGCAGTTTCAAACTGTATCTCTCGAATCAAAGTTGCCTATAGAAAACCCGATCATCTTTAGGAACACGCCCCCGCTACCATATTTACGACCCGAAGTACCTGCCGGCTGGACAACATGGGAAATGAGTTTAGATCAGCTGGACGTGTATAGCTTGCAGGATTTCATGCACCAGATTGACTATTCACACGATCAACCCAAGCGGTTTAAGTACATCGATACACTTGGCGAAAACAGCGGACCACGTACCTTTGACCTACTTAGAGGCTTTGCCGAGCTCAAACTTAACGGCGCAAATGAGTAACGCTGTTGCGCCGTTGTCGACACCAGCCTACAATACACAGTAATAACTAAGGAGACTACCGTGGGCACATTTACAATTATTCTCATCATTCTCATTCTGATCGTCATCGCCTATGGGGTGCGCATCATTAATCAATACGAGCGGGGCGTTGTCTTCCGATTGGGCAAAGTCCAATCTAATGTCAAGGAACCAGGCCTCCGCCTCATAATCCCTATAATCGACCAAATGCGCAAAGTACCACTGCGCATTATTACCTTACCCATCGAATCGCAGCAGATCATTACCCAGGATAACGTTTCTATTAGTGTGTCTGCCGTAGCCTATTACCAGGTACAAGATCCGATTAAGTCGATTGTCGAAATCGAAAACGTAATTTCCGCCGTCTACCAGATAGCGCAGACTACCGTTCGTAATATTGTTGGCCAAAGTAGCTTAGACTCTGTGTTAGGTGAAACGACAGCCATTAACGAGAAGATCAAAACTATTTTAGAAGTGTCGACCGAAAAGTGGGGCATCTTTGTAAGTACCGTTGAGCTGAAGGACATTCAGCTACCAGAGAGTATGCAGCGCGCCATGAGTAAGCAAGCCGAGGCCGAGCGTGAAAAGCGCGCCAAGATCATCGCTGCGGAAGGTGAGCAGTTAAGTGCCGCCAAGCTAGGTGAAGCTGCTGATATTATTGCCGCCCACCCGATTGCACTACAGCTACGTAACCTACAAGTACTAAGTGACATCGCCGTTGAGAAGAACAGCACCATAATCTTCCCCAGCCAGTTCATGGATACTATGTCGAGGGTGCAAGAATTTATGGGTAACGAGAAAAAGTAGTGGCAGCACTGGCCGATTACCAACAGGAAATAGATGATTTCGTACAGGGTTACGAGAAGCCGTACTGGAGTATCTGGTCACAGTTTGCCCGCTTAGTCGAAGAAGTTGGCGAGCTCGGTCGCGCGCTTAACCATGAACATGGTGATAAAATTAAGAAAGCCAGCGAAGAACCAGACGACATAGAAGGTGAAATGGGCGATATCTTGTTTGACCTAATGTGTATGGCCAACACCAAGGGCATAGATCTGGACCATGCTATTGCTAAAGTAATTCATAAAGCTAAAACCCGCGATAAAGATCGCTTTCCTAAAAAGGCAGTATAACTTCATGGCCGATGCCCACGAACCCACAATCAAGATGTCCAATGCCAACCTGAACCGGTTACGGGCCGCCGTGCTCGGCGCCAACGACGGTATTGTATCTGTCTCGAGTATCATTCTAGGTGTGGCAGGAGCGACTAATAACCGTGGAGCTATCTTTACGGCTGGCATGGCCGGGTTGGTGGCAGGGGCCCTGTCCATGGCCGTTGGCGAGTATGTATCGGTCGGGAGCCAGCGAGACACCGAGGACGCGTATATTGCCGTTGAGAAGAAGCGGTTGCGTACTAACCCCGAAGCCGAATTTGAAGCTCTAGCAGCCGCTTATGAGGCAAAGGGCATGACCGCTAAGACCGCTCACTTAGTCGCCACAGAATTAACGGCCAGTGACCCGATTAAGGCCCACATAGATGCCGAACTGAACTTAGACGAAGACGATTTAAATAGTCCTACCCAGGCGGCCCTGGCTTCATTAGTGGCCTTTACAGCCGGCGGCATCATTCCATTGCTAGCCGTCTTGAGCGTTGCCGAACATACCAACCGGGTGTTCGTAACCTTCGGTGCGGTACTTATAGCCTTAACAATCACCGGCTACTTAAGCGCTACGGTGGCCAAATCATCACGCCGGCGCGCCATCATTCGCGTTGTCATTGGTGGCGCCCTAGCCATGACGCTGACATACCTCATTGGACGCGCCTTCGGAACCGCCATTAGTTAATAGAGGTTGATTAACTGCACGGTAATCTGTAAAATGACTGGAGTTCGTAGCAAATGTTGCGGCTCTTTAGCTCAGTTGGTAGAGCAGTGGCCTGAAGAGCCACGTGTCCCCAGTTCGAGTCTGGGAGGAGCCACCATTATCACCGTAAAATCATAGATCGCTTATGTCTAAAAAAACTGTCCTTATTCCCCTCATGTTACTTGTCACCGTCGCGGCCATTTTAACGGTTGGAAAAATAAGCGCCGATAACCAAGCCGCAACCTTCACAAAGAAAAATGCTAGCGAGCAACTGACCCCGCTCCGTGCAGCGAGTGCTACCTTAGCCTTTTCCGACAAAATAATTGTTGGCCGCGAAGAAACCGACGCCGAACTAGCCGGTATTAAAGGGCAGTGCGATAAACAAGACGCCTTCATCAAGCAAGCAACTGAGGCAGCTAAAAGTAATGTTATTGCTAGCAATCCATTTGGGTTCTTGAGTGCTAAGTACCAAGACGCTAAAACAAGTACAGCAAATAACAAGTTAGCTGCGGTCAAAGCTGATGTTACGACGCTTTCTAAAGCCTGCAAGTCGTACATGGAAACCGTTACGATTGGCAAAAATAATAATAAATTTACCGAGCAGAAAAAAGCTTTAGTGGTTACCGGTGCCGAAGCTCGCTGTGCTGATGCGCAGACAACCGGCTGCCTACCGACTAGCAATTTTGTAGAGTATAGGAAGTATTTCCAAGAAGAGGTCACGCTCGCTAAGGATTATAAGGAGCACTATGCAAATAACTGTGTATTTCCAGAACTTAAGAAAGTTTGCAGCCTATATGGGGACTATTATGCCCAGCGTCTCACTCTGAACAAGGCTTACGACAAAGCACTGGGCGGAGGTGTAGATGTCACGGCTGAGTCTAACGCCCTCCGCGCTCTCGTATTCCCGAAGGACGCAATTTGTAACGAAGTACGCGCTGTGGCTGACATTGGGGCAGATCAAGCTAGCTGTGCGACACGGGGTGCACGAGTGCTCGCCACCAAGTACGAAGCAAAAATTGTAGTTGGGTTAGCAAAGTAACCCACTATGTATTGCAAAAAAGGGGGCTTGCACCTATAATCTTACCCTGTTAGCCATACGCATGCGGGTCTAGCTCAGTTGTTTAGAGCGCGTCCTTGCCAAGGACGAGGCCAGGGGTTAGAGTCCCCTGACCCGCACCAACCATAAGCGTAATAAATAAAAGAGGCTTCTACGGAAGTCTCTTTTTGATATTATTAAGTGATGAAAGCAGAATACTTAGAAGTGGAGTTCGAAAACACAAGGAAGTGGAGAGCGTGGCTTGATGCGCACTATGACGACACTGATGGTATCTGGCTGCGCATGTATAAGAAAGCTTCGGGTATTAAAACGGTTACATATGCAGAAGCGCTGGACGAAGCCTTGTGCTATGGCTGGATAGATGGACAAATGAAGAAGAAAGACGATTTGTCATATATTCAGAAATTCACGCCCAGAAGAAAAAATAGTATGTGGTCCAAACGGAATATCGAGTATATCGCCAGACTTGAGGCAGATGGTCGTATGATGCCTTCTGGGTTAACGGAAGTTACTACAGCTAAGACTGACGGTAGGTGGGGCCAAGCATACGATAAACCTAGTGAAATGACGACACCTAAATATTTTCTTGATGCCCTGACGAATTGGCCTAACGCACTTGAATTTTATAATACCCTCAATAAGGCAAATACCTACGCCATTGCATGGAGATTACAGACAGCAAAGACAGAACAGACTAGAAATATAAGGATGGAAAAGCTATTAAAGATGCTTGAAGAAGGCAGGAAACTACACTGATAGATAATTCTTGATCTTTTAAAGACCTTTACCTCCCATTACCTCATATTCAAAACCTTCGGGTATTTCTTTAATAAGTGGGCGAGCAGTCATGATAAGATTGCGTATATTTTCAGGGTTTAGTGACTTATCGTGAGCCTCTTTGCTATTCCAGACTTCTGATACCCAAGCATCGTTCTCGTCTTCTGATTTACCGACCACATAATGAATGCAACCAACATTATCTTTTAATAACTTCGAAGCTTCTAATAGTATATTCACTAAATTATCTCTTTCACCTTCGACAGCGATAAACTTTCCAAAAAGTCCGTACATTACAAATCTCCTTTTACTTTGTACTATTTTACTTCAAGTATATAGTTTTAACCTCGTAGCTTATGGCGCACTAAATAGACCCAAACGATTTTGAAACAGTATAGTTCCAAACATTGAAGCCATTTTGGTCTCATTTTAACTCATATTGAAAAGAAAGAAATTGACAAAACGTATTACGAGTCATAAAATGTAAGAATGAAATATACTACAACAATCACAAGCAAGGGTACTATAACCATTGCCGCTCCACTGCGTAAAGCACTTGGTTTTAAGCCTGGACAAAAAGTTAGTCTTACACTTGACAATAATAGACAAGTTGTTATTGGTGGCGGTACTACCATTACAGATTTTGAAAAATTGAGAGATGAGATTACTAAAAAGATACCAAGCCATAAAAAAGGCTTAACTGGTCAGGCACTGAAAGAAGCAACAGCAAAAGCTTGGGTTGCTGATTACCGTGAATAGCCTTGATACTAATATTGTACTTCGATACCTCCTTAATGATATCCCTGAGCAAAGCCTTAAATCAAAATTACTTATCACTGGTTCAGAATCATATGTAACTGACGTTATAGCTGTAGAAATTATTTTTGTGCTGGAGCGGGTCGTTACCATGGAGCGTGCGGATATAGTTACGCTATTTAAATCATTCCTGAGCTTGCCTAATTTAGTGTATAACGACTATTTTCTAGACCAAGTCATTGATTTATATGGTGCAAAGAAAAAACTATCTATCGTTGATTGTTATGCTGCAACTGAAGCTAAGGTATACGGTAACTCCCTAATTACTTTTGATAAGGAGCTAGTTAAGCAGGGAGGAGACCACGTAAGAGAACCGTCAAGCTCGGCTTCAATCCAGTAGAGTAGCCGATAGCCCAAATAAGTTAACGAGATTTTTAAGTTTCTCGTCACAAACACCATCTAAAGCTGATGTTTGAAATACGTCAACGATGCTGCACCATTGAATGCGTCAGACTTTTTAGTCTGGCGTTTTCAATTGTTAAATTAGACTCTAAGTTCTGACTAAGTAAAAAAGTCATGGATAAATCTAACTAAATAGCATTACAGCTATTGTATAGTGAAGCTATGGAAAGTATACCCACAGGCTATTTAATATTTGTTTATCTTATGGTTGCCCTCCCATACTTACTAGCAATTCTAAGTGTAATATCACTCTTGGCTATAGCAATATTGTATTTCACCAATCGTCGCAAGATTGCTTTAAAAATTCTAAAAGTATTGAGCATCGCGATGATTATAATAATCGTGTTTATATGGATGACCAAATCCTCCCTAGGCATATAGGGATCGTAAAACCATCCTTTC
>JACMNI010000026.1 GCA_014378615.1 Candidatus Saccharimonadota bacterium
ACCACCGCATCAACAGCCGCTATGCACCTCACAATGTCTACACCGCCGTCGATACGCTATCGCAATTATCAGTCAGCAAAGGCTTTGCCACTAGTTTATTCACCCCTTGGACTCGCAAACCAGAAGCCGCCGCTAAAGCAGTCACTGCAAAAACGATTGACTTAACTTTATCGGGACCACTCTTCAACGTACACTACGATTACGATGGCACCACCAATAGCTACAAGCGCAGCCAAGCCGGGGCGCCGCACACCGATGCCAACGGTAATGTCCAGATCAGCCCCAAAGTGGTTATAGGCTTAGTAATGCCGTACGCTATCCAGGCCGATGGAAAACACTCAGACTACGGCACCATCGGTAGCGGCCAAGCCTATATATTCCAAGATGGCACCGTCACCATCGGCCAGTGGAATAAGCCGGATAGCCGCACTAATATGACCTTCACCGATGCTGCTGGCAGCCCATTACCATTGAACCCTGGGCAAACGTGGCTAACGGCTGTCACCGCTCCTAATAAAATAACGTCAGCCCCGTAATTATATGGACCACTATAACCAGGTCAACTCAAAAGCTCGTACCTACTTACTAGCCCTAATAGTTATGGAGAATCTAGCGCTCATAGCTGCTTGGGTAATGCTCGAGCACTACACCATGCTACCGTTAGCCGCCATTGGTGGAATTGTTTTGGCTCTGGGTGTTGTATCTAGCGTGTTACTATCTGGAATAGCTGTAAATTATATGATGGCCCCGCTAAAAGCGCTGCGACAGTTAATTCTGCATGTTAGCCCGGGCCAAGCCATCAGCGCCTCGACCGATATATCTAAGCTCAAATTGGGTCGCGAATTAGTTGCTAATCTAGCAGGGCAGGTCTACCAACTGACCGATATAGCCGACCGTTTAGCGGTAACGGCTCGCCAGGAAAGCATCGATCTAAAACGCAATTTTATTGCCAACAACATACCGCTGCCTTTTCTGGTCCTCGATAGCAACGAAACCATACAGTTCGCTAATCAAGCGATGGCGGAGTACATCGGTATGCCGATGGCTGAGCTTGTCGGTAAAAACGTCTATATGGTTATGGACATGTCATTCCCAAGCGCCGACACCTTAGATAAATGGCTGAAAGAAGTTAAACAGAATAGTGCTACTGCGGCTGGGAGTTGGGAACGAGTTCGGCTCGGCGTCCGCGACAACCACCCAATGCGCCTATTTGATTTAGCGACATATTACAATAAAGGCAATGCCCAGCAGATAGAAACAATGATGGTCTTGTTTGACCATACTAAACAGTACAGTCAGGACGAACAGGCCGTCAGCTTTATAGCACTGTCGGTTCACGAGCTGCGTACGCCATTAACGTTACTCCGGGGTTACATAGAAGTCTTCGAGGAAGAGTTGTCGACCAATGGCGACCCTGAACTCATCGATTTCATGGACAAGATGAGTGCTACTGCTCAGCAGCTAACGGCGTTTGTAAACAATATTCTCAACGTCGCTCGCGTCGACGATGACCAAATGCAGCTCAAGCTTCAAGAAGAAGATTGGGGTGTAGTACTGGAAGCTGCTCTCAGTAATCTGGATCTTCGAGCCAAAGTACGGGGCATTACACTCGAGCGCACCATCGCCCCTAATCTACCTAAAATCGGCGCCGATCGGCTCAGTATTACAGAAGTAGTGAATAACCTCATTGATAACGCCATTAAATACAGCAACGACACGCCAACCATAAAAATTGAAACCCACCTAACACAAGAAGGACTAGTGGAAACTACGGTACAGGACTTTGGACTTGGAATCAGCAGCAGTATCATGCCTAATCTGTTTACCAAGTTCTACCGCGACCACCGGAATCGCGCCCAGATTGGTGGCACCGGCCTAGGCCTCTACTTATCTAAAGCTATCGTCACGGCCCACGGCGGCAACATGTGGGTGCGCTCGCGCGAAGGTGCCGGTAGTACATTCGGTTTTACCCTACAGCCCTACGATACACTCGCCAAGGCCGCCAAGGCTCAGGGCGACGACGAGATGATCCGCGGTGCCCACGGCTGGATCAAAAACCACTCGCTCTACCGGCGTTAAATAATGTAATAAGGAATCTGCTAGAGTATACATATGGAACCAGAAAACACTTCTCCAACCCCACCGATCGCTCAAACTCCCGACACAACACCGCTCGCTAACACCCAGATTCCCACGCCTCAGCCCCAAACACCAGCCCGGCCAACAGGCCGCAAAGTGCTGTGTATAGAAGATGAGCACTTTATTGGCGAACTGTACGCCCGCGCTCTCGGTAAATCGGGTTACGAAGTACTGGTCGTTACCGATGGCCAAAAAGGCCTAGAGGCAGCCCAAACCGACAAATACGATATTATTTTGCTCGACCTCATGCTGCCAAATATTACTGGTATAGAAATTCTTCAGGCGTTACGCGATCCTACCAAAACGCCCGAACTACGGGCCAAAATAATCATTACGACTAACCTCGAGCAGCGTGAAGACGTCCGCGCAGCTATTGAGAAGCAGGCCGACGGCTACCTAGTAAAGGCCGAGTTGACACCCCGCGAACTGGCCGCCTTTGTAGACACCGTAAAATAATTACTAACTAAACGTAAACACAATTAAGCTCAAAAACAAGGCTTGCGGGGCTCCGGTTGGCAGGACTATACTGTTGATCTAGCCATGTGTGGGCTGGTGTTCGCACCTTCCTCCGCGCAGACTTTTTAACAGGTTGTACACTCACCGGCCGGACCTAGTCCAAGTGCCAAGCGTCCCTACTAACCTTATTTTTCATCTTCAGGTCATGATTACGTCCTATGAACGGGGCACGTCGTCTATCCTGCAGGTTCTCCAAATAACCCGTTCGCTGCCAGTTAACGCTGTTGCAGTCTCTCTTTATTATTACTTTTTACCCTTAGGAGAACACTTATATGACACGAATTGACGCCACCGTTGAAGTAACAGCCCTCGGATTCCGCAATAAAAAAGATCAACACCAGCTAGAAAGCTTTCCCAAGCGCATGGTGTGGGGCGACCGCGAATATACCTTTGCTGAGATGACCATGCAATACATGGTCCAGAAAGGGCAACAACTGATAAAGCTATTCGACGTCACCGATGGCCAGACACTGTATCGCCTTCGTTTGGAGGATGACCGTTGGACATTAGTTGGCACGTCGGGCAATAACTTAGTCATTACGCGAGCTTAAATAAACATATGAATCGAAAGGAAACCAATCAATGTATCAGGAAGATCTTAGTACTCTGGCCAGCAGTGGAAATGTTGCCGTCCACGGTGGATTTCCAAACCCTGCCGTCGACAGAATGGGGCAGGGCAACAAATTAGCGCTTGATCTCAATGCGTCGCTTATAAAGCACCCTAGTAGCACCTATCTATTTCGTATAACCGGACACGGCAACGACGCCGAGGGCATTTTTGACGGCGACCTGGCCCTCATCGATCGAAGCTTGCAACCACGGCCTAGCGACTTAGTGCTCGTGTGGCAGGCCGGCGGCTTTGTTTTGTGCCGCTACAGCCAAATGGATAGGCGCGATACATTTTGGGGAGTAGTCAGTAGCACCGTTCACGAACGTCGGCGACCGGCATGAAACAGCCGCTATTTGCGCTGATAGATTGTAATAATTTCTTCGTCAGTTGCGAGCGGGTATTCAGGCCAGACCTCGCTCACCGGCCCGTCGTAGTGCTATCTAGTAACGACGGCTGCGCCGTGGCTCGTTCTAAAGAGGCCAAAGCGCTAGGCATCCCCATGGGCGCACCCGCTTTTAAATACAAAGATCTTTTCAGACAACACGGCGTAGTGCAATTTTCTGCGAATTTCGAATTATATGGCGACATCAGCGATCGGATCAGCCGACTTTTGACGGAAATTACGCCCCATATAGAGCTGTACTCGGTCGACGAGTCATTCCTCGACTTACAAGAATTAGATATACCCAACTACACCGCCTGGGGGCAGACCGTGCGCCAGCGAATTATGCGCGAAATTGGTGTGCCCACTTCTATCGGTATAGCCACCTCAAAAACGCTCGCCAAACTAGCCACCGAACAAGTTAAAAGCCTGCCGCACCTTCGTGGCGCCCTAGACCTTATTACCGGCAGTGTCGAAGACCGAGCAAACTACCTGCGGGCTACGCCTGTCCGCGATATTTGGGGAGTCGGCGGTCGGCTGGCACCAAAGTTGAAAGCCGAAAGCGTCTTTACCGCCTTCGATCTAGCCGGCATGAGCCCACAAAGAGCCCAACAACTTATGGGTATCCACGGTCGGCAAATGGTGGAAGAACTGAAGGGTACTTGCTGCCTGCCACTAGAAAAAATGACCAAGGTGCGCCAAACGGTGATGCACGGGCGGCAATTCGGAGAAGACACTAATGATATGCGGGTATTAGAGGCTGCCGTCGCCAGCCTTACGGCCAAGGCCGCACTGCGACTGCGCTCGAGTGCACTACTAGCTCGCGGCGCTTGTATTACTATCAGCACTAATCGACTTAAGCCTGGTTACCAGCGAGTTAATCGCTACCTTACGTTTATGACGCCTACTGCAGACACCGGCGTTATTACGCAGCAACTAATGACGGCGCTTGGGACAATGTACAACCCGCGAGCGCAGTACCACCGTGCCAATGTACTGCTATACAATCTACAGCCTGAGGATTCATTGCAGGCCGATCTATTTGGCGATGTTGACCTGGTAGCCAGCAGTCAGAGCCGTCACCGCATGCAGGCGCTAGATGCCATTAACAAGCGCTACGGCAATAACACAATTCGTTTCGCCGCCGAAGATCTGAGTCGCGCCTGGCAGCCCAAGCGTCTGCTCAGTAGCCCGCATTACACCACCCGGTGGGCAGATCTACCCAGCGCTCGGGTTTCACTGTAGACTGGCAGCATGAAACAATCTGCCGTAATAGCCCAACTGCTTAGTAGATATCCACTCATCTCTGACCAGATAAGTCGGCCGGCGCTGGCTACCGTATTAACGCAGCTGGACCTAACGCTGCAGCGCGCCATCGAAGGCGACGTTGTTGAATTAGGCTGCTATATCGGCACTACCACACTATTTCTGCGCCGCTTACTCGACACGACTAATCAATCTGACACCAGTCGTATATTTGCCTATGACTCATTTACCGGACTCCCGCCCAAGACAAATGCCGACGCCAGCGGCACGGGCGAACAGTTCCAGGGCGGGGAGCTGAGTGTCACTAAAAAGCAGTTTTTACACGAGTTTTACAAGGCCAATCTAAAGCCCCCAATTACCATCAAGGGCTGGTTTAATGACCTGACCCCCGAGCAGCTACCCGAAACCATCGCTTTCGCCTTTTTGGACGGCGACTTTTATGCATCGATACTAGATTCATTACGGTTGGTGTGGCCACGCTTAGCAGTGGGCGGCGTCATAACAATAGACGACTACCAGCGCGAAGCTCTACCGGGCGTCGAGCGGGCCGTCCGCGACTTCTTCCAAGGCAAGGCTATAGAATTACACCACGAGCACCACATCGCTGTTATCCGACGGCGGTAGTGGTATGCTAAAACCATGAAAATTCACATTGTTACCGTAGGCGCGCCTAAATTGGCCTACGCCAAGGCGGGCTGGGAAGAATATATTGGACGGCTCTTGCATTACCACCAAGTCCGCATTACCCATATTGCCGATAAACACAACGACACTGAGCATTTGCTGGCAGTTACTAAAGGATGTTACCTAGTAGTTTTAACGATTGATGGGCCGCAGTATAGTAGTCATGAGTTAGCAAAATTTTTAGATCGACGAGCCCAAGCCGGGCAAGAACTCTGCCTCATGATCGGTGGGCCAGATGGGCTACCGCCCGAAGTTATTAACGCTGCTAATCAACAATTAGGACTTAGCTCTTTAACGTTTCCGCACGACCTGGCAATGGTAGTCTTGGCAGAATCGCTCTATAGAGCCAGTACCATCAACGACAATCAGCCGTATCACCGTTAAATCACCTGGGTTTGTATAATACCCCCGTAGGGTATATACTTGAGGTATGATTGCAGACTTAAAAAAACGCTCCATCCATCGCACGAAAATTATCAATGGTCAATTTCAGGCTCTCTTAAAGCAAATTGAAGACGAGGCCTACTGCGTTGATATACTGACCCAAAGTCTAGCCATTCAAAAAGCTCTGGCCTCGCTCAATAAACTTATCCTTGAAAACCACCTCAGAACCCACGTTACGACTATGTTACGAGATACTAAAGCATCGGAGCACGATAAGGCCATCAGCGAATTATTGCACCTCTACGAATTAAGCAACGTCAGGAGCAAATAAGATGGATAAATTACTGGTAGTAGTGGCTGCGGCTGGACTCATAATTGCTATTGGCTGGTGGTTTTTTGGTCCCAAAAACAATCAAGCCACCGCTGCTGAGCAGGGCAGTGACGACCAAGCCGCAACAATTATAGTAGACGGCGGTTATAAACCGGCTATTGTGGCTTTACAGGTAGGAAAACCAGCCCATATTACTTTTGTGCGCAAGGATCCGTCCAGTTGTTTAGAAGCGATTATAATGCCCGACTTTGGCATTTCCGAGACACTCCAAATCAACAAACCACTGACAGTCACATTCACTCCGAAAAAAATTGGCGAATTTACGTACACCTGCGGGATGCGCATGTTTAGCGCTAAGATCCAAGTGTCATAATGCTAAATCTCTCTACGTACAGGAGATTTATCTTCAGCTTGATTTTTAGTCTGCCGCTATTATATATGATGATCTTGGCAAGATTTTTTGGCGACTTGCCTGGCGGTGATTTCACACTATTTGTCTTATCCACACCGGTCCTGATTATTGGCGGCTACCCGTTCTACCGCGGGGCCTGGGCGGCCTTTAAGAACCGTTTCGCATCCATGGATACACTAATAGCTGTCGGTACTTTAACCGCTTACTTGTACAGCTTGTACGCCCTGGTAAGAGGCTTAGATGTGTACTTCGAGATTGCAGCGCTATTAATTGTATTTATCTTACTTGGTCAGGTTTTTGAAGAACTTAGCAAGCAACGAGCATCAAAGGCCATTGAAAAGTTAGCGCAATTGCAGGCCAAAGAAGCTACGGTACTCCGACAGGGTAAAGAGATCAAAGTCGCTATTGAAGACCTCCAAAAGGACGACCTAATTATTGTAAAACCGGGTCAAAAGATTCCGACCGACGGTATCATTATTGAAGGCAGCTCGACCATCGACGAAAGTATGATAACCGGCGAAAGTTTACCGGTCAGCAAGCAAGTTGGCGCAGCCGTAATTGGCTCCACAATCAATAAGACCGGCAGCTTTACCTTTAGAGCCACCAAAATTGGTACCGAAACCATGCTGGCCCAGATTATAGAATTAGTTAAACGGGCCCAGAACAGCCGAGCACCTATACAGCGAGTAGCCGATCAGATATCCAGCTACTTCGTTCCGTCCGTTCTGATATTCGCAGTCATTGTCTTCGCTATTTGGTACGCCTTAATAGGCGTGGGTTTCGTAGCTGCCATGTTGTATGCCGTATCGGTAATTGTCATCGCTTGTCCGTGTGCCCTCGGCTTGGCAGTTCCGACGGCGTTGATGGTCGGTACAGGCCGAGGAGCCAAGTTAGGCGTCCTCATCAAAAGCGGCGAAGTCCTGGAAGCGGCCCGTAAAGTCAACTTAGTCATATTCGACAAGACGGGCACTATAACACTGGGGACACCGGTAGTGACCGACGTCCTGGGCGACACGCAAAAAACTTTGCAGGTGGCCGCTGCTCTAGAGGACCGCTCCGAACATCCGCTGGCTGGTGCCATCATACAAGCCGCCCAAAAAGCAAAATTGCCAATCGTTAGTGTCACGGCTTTTGCGGCTGTTGAAGGCCGCGGTGTAACCGGAGTTTTAGATAAGAAAAACGTCTTGCTCGGCAGCCGCCGCTTTTTTGATGAGGAAAATATTGATAGTGACAAATTCGAGAACGACATTAAGCGATTGCAATCCGAAGGCAAAACGATCGTACTTGTCGGCCAAACCCAAAAATTAATTGGTGTTCTGGCCATCCAGGATAAACCCAAAGCCACCTCAAAATCGGCCATCACTCGATTGAAGTCACTGGGCTACCGAACGATTATGATAACCGGCGATAATCAGGCGACGGCCGAAGCCATCGGGCGACAGGTCGGTATCGATGAAATTAAAGCCGAAGTATTGCCAGCAGGCAAGGCGGCCGAGGTGATAGCCTACCAACAACACTATACTGTCGCTTTTGTCGGCGACGGCATCAACGATGCTCCCGCCCTAGCTCAGGCCGATCTAGGCATCGCTATGGGTGCTGGAACCGATGTCGCCATCGAAACCGGAGACATCGTGTTAGTGCGTAATAATCTGGACGATGTAGCCACAGCGCTCCGGCTTAGCAAAAAAACCTTTGGCCGCATTAAGCTAAATTTATTTTGGGCATTCGCCTACAATGTGGCCGGCATACCAATTGCCGCTGGTGTATTCAGTGGAGCAGGGCTGGTGCTCAATCCGGCACTTGCGGGACTCGCTATGGCCTTTAGCTCCGTCTCGGTCGTGCTGAGCTCGCTATTGCTGGCTAGGACGAAAGTCTAGCCATGCAAAGTTTACATACCATTGGACGAGTGATGCGTCATTGGCAATATATTTTGTTCTTTATGTTATTTTGGTTCGTTACTATTACGCTTTTTATTTGGATTGTTAACCTCAATTTGCTCAGCTATATTTTGGTGACACCTGCTTTAACAGGGAACGGTAAGCTCCGCTTTGTCGCTGATGCGTACGCTAATTATTTTCGATACATCATTAATCCAATCGCTTTTACTAGCATTGTGTTCTCGATTTTGGTAGCCCTCAATTTCACCTTATTGGTATTTTTATGGAAAGAAGCTGGTCGTCGGGCCAATTTGGCGAAACAAAACTCCGGCGCTTTTGTAGCTATGTTGGGCGCCCATTGTCTGTCCTGTGGCACCTCATTCGTGGCACCTTTACTATCGGCTTTCGTCGGTTCAAGCGCTTATTTAAGCACCGGACGCGCCAATGCCAGCCTGGTATTTGCGACCGCCGCTAACGTCGTGGGTATAATTCTGATTATCTGGTCTTTATTTAAGGTGATCGAACAGATCAATGGAAAGCCGGTAATAACGCTAAATAACGCTGTAAGCGTGTGAATATAACTACCATAAGGAGAATTATATGAATAAAACACCTCTAGTAATCGTCACTACAGTGGCCATTCTAGCCATCGCAGGCGGTGGTTTTGCGTACAACCAGCGCCAAGATACTCCGCCCAAAACGGCGGCCAGTATGCCGTCAACGGCTAGCCACGACGCCGCATCGCTCAAATTATTAACCGCCCAAACCGGCGAGGCTTTTGACGCAATGTTTATAACCATGATGAGCGAACACCACGCGGGGGCGATTGCCATGGCACAAGTCGTCGACGCTGAAGCCGTACATTCTGAAGTTCGTGATTTGGCAGGTCAAATTATAAGCGCTCAAAATAAAGAATTAGCCGACATGAAAGCCTGGGCTGCCGAATGGAATTATACCTACTATGAGCCTAGTGGTCGTGCCGTCAGTTCTATGTCGGCCGGTATGAATGGTAAAAGTGGCGAAGCCTTAGACAAGCAATTCTTAACTGACATGGTTAGCCATCACAATAGCGCTCTCGATATGGCCATGTTGTCTGCCGGCCGGGCCAAACACACGGAGATCAAGACGCTTTCAGCAAATATCTTATCGAGCCAGACGAACGAAATTACGCACATGAAACAGCTAGCCTCACAGTTCAATTATGCCATGCCGAGCAACGCCTCTGATGGTCACTCTACAATGATGCACTAGAGCGACCAAAAAGTACGCTACACTAACTGTGATGGACAAATTTCGATTTTTCAGTTTTGCGGTGCTTCCAACTTGGTTGGTGCATGTTGGTTTGGTTACAGCCTACAAACGATTTTTTACCGACACCCATGGGGCTGCCTTCCGGCTGGCATATGCTCTCGAACTTAGTGCAACTTTTACACTTGGCGTTATTATTTATCTGGCCCGAACAAACCACCCCGTGCGAAAAAAGGCTATGATACTAGTGGTGGTAGGCTTCTTAGCGGTAGTCGATAGCCTCTTGTCTAGGCTAATACCAAGTATCAGAGCCGCCTTCGACCCATGGCACTTTGTAGTCGGATATTCATTGCTTTCCGTTTGTTTGCTGGCGCTCGTCCAGCGCCACACGGCTAAAAGCTGATGTATATAGTTTAATAATATAATCGAATTGCTGTTCACGGGGCGAAATGAAGTAGTAGCTAGAATTACCTTGGTTGGGAATCCGTCGCTGACCGTTATATTAACGTATAATGGGAAAATGACTGATAGTATAGCTCACCGCTGTCCCGTCTGTGGTTTACACTATGCAGACGAACAAACTGCCAAAGACTGCGAGGAATTTTGTACAACTTACTTTGCCTGTAGCTTAGATATTACTAAACATTCATTAGAGGCTCTAAAAAGCCAATAATACGTGCCTATTTTGTAAAAAAGAAATTTAAAATGCCTTAGCAATAGCCCCATATATGCGTTATCCTCTTTGCATTACGTGGTGACCTCATGGAGAATATGGCAAACAAGTTGCCATAGAGCTTCTTCCAGTACTCAGTTCTAGCACCTGCGCGCTTCAGTCGCTAGCGCACACCAATTGCCACCGCTGCGCGGTTCACCAATTGCACTTAAACCCTCCATAAAGGCCAAGTAAAACGCCCAGTCGATGACTGGGCGTTTTACTTGGTGACCTCATGGAGAATCGAACTCCAATTGCCAGGATGAGAACCTGGCGTCCTAACCGTTAGACGATGAGGCCAAAGCGCAGGAATGTAAAAATTGTGTTTACATAATTTTATGTTCCGAGCATTTGGGCATATATGCGAAGCATATTAGGCCCTAAGCGATAGGCAAATACCCAAAGCCAAAACATAGTAACACATCTGTTAGCGACAGTCCAGCCGGACGCTGGAAGGGTGATATAATGCTTATGGCAATGATAGCAAAACAAATACAAACTACGTCGCGAAGTTTTATCAAAACCAGCACTAAAGTTATAACGCTCGGTGACGGAAAACGCACGACCATACACATTGCTCGCTATCCGCGTGCAACAACCGCCATCAAGTTGATTGCTTTTGACCAGCCCCAAAAACTAAGCACCTGGTGCTCAGAGCAGGGTATTCAAGAAGCCCTAAGCGGCGGCTTCTTTCTACGCGTTACCGAGCAGCCCCTCGGAGACTTTTGGGTTGATGGCCACCGTCTCCCATCTACACCGATTGCCGCTGAATGGGCCAAGCAACGCGGTAGCGCGCACATAAGTAAATCCGGGTATTTACGGCTCGGGCCCCGGCGTGCGTTCCCAGGTCGCCCAGACCCAAGCGCCAGCCTTCTGCAGGCCGGACCGCTACTTGTGGAGGACGGTAGTTCACTAATAAATGATGCTGATAGCGAGGGCTTCCGTACCGCCAGCCGCCAGTTCGACAGCGACATTAGCGATGGTCGTTACCCGCGGGCGGCAATCGGCTATAACCAAAACACCATTTTTAGTCTTGCAGTAGACGGCCGCAGCGACGATGACGCTGGCATGACCCTCAATGAACTTGCCGATGCATTCATTGAGCTGGGTGCCACGTGCGCGTTAAATTTAGACGGTGGCTGTTCGACCTCACAGATAAGTATTGGGGTTTTCCAAAATAAATCGCGTGGCGGCGGTAAAGAATATAAAGGCGGCTATCCAATTTGTAATGCACTAGTCTTTCAAGACATAAGTCAAAGTCGTTAACCATAAGCCCATTGCTTTAAAGTGTTAAAAAACAGATAATAAGACATAAGAATGTACGTACAAACGACAGACAGTAATGGGGTAGGATTATTAGCCGGAGCTATCTATGTTTAGTTTCGGCAAAAAAAATAAGTCCAATCAAACCAAAATCCTGACCGCCAACTTACAAGATCAGAAACAAAAATTTGAGTTGATCGTCAATGCCATCGAAGATGGAGTGGTCTTAATAGATGCCGATAAAGTCATCCTACTTTTCAATCCTGGCGCCGGAAATATTAGCGGCTGGGACCCCGATGAAGCCAATGGCCTAAACGCTACCGCCGTGTTGAAGCTAGTTGACGCCAAAAACCAGTTGTACGAGGATAGCGTGAATCCGCTATTAGCGGTTTTTGAGCGGGGCCAAAATATTCGTGACAACGCGGCGCTGTTGCTCACAAAGTCGGGGAAGCAGATACCGATCAGTCTTAATGTGTCGCCGCTTTGGGATGCCAATAAGCAGGTGACTGGCGCCGTCGCTGTCTTTCGTGATGTTGCCGAAGAGCGCGCCGAAGAGCAGCGCCGGGCCGACTTTATCAGTACTGCCAGTCATGAAATGCGCACGCCGGTTGCCGCCATCGAAGGCTACTTGGCATTAGCGCTCAATACAAAAGTTACTACCATCGATAACCGCGCCCGCGATTACTTGGAAAAAGCCCACAGCAGTACCCAGCACTTAGGCCAATTATTTCAGGATCTGCTTACGAGTGCCAAAGCCGAGGACGGTCGCCTAACGAGCCACCCAGTGGTCGTAGAAATGGGTGCTTTTTTGGAACAGCTCAGCAATGATCTTAAGTTCGCCGCCGAGAAAAAGGGCCTATTTACGGAATTTGTACTCGGCTCGAGCAAAAGCATCGATGCTAGTGGCGGTACGGGCGGCGAACGGGTCGTACGGCCGCTATATTATGTATTCGTTGACCCCGATCGTCTAAGGGAGGTTATTACCAATCTGTTCGACAATGCCGTTAAGTACACACCGGAAGGCAAGGTATCTCTTGGCTTAACCGGTGACCCACAAGTAGTGCAAATGTACGTCCGCGATACCGGCCCTGGTATTCCGGGCGAAGATTTGTCGCACCTCTTTCAGAAATTTTACCGCGTCGACAATTCGGCCACCCGCACCATTGGCGGAACTGGCTTGGGGCTGTTCATTTGCCGCAAGATAGTCGAGTTATATGGCGGTCGAATCTGGGTAGAGAGCGAGCTCGAAAAGGGCAGCAGCTTCTTTATCAATTTCCCCCGTCTCACAAGTGAGCAAGCCGCCGCCAAGCAGACACTAGACGCGCAGTCGACCGTCCTCAAACCGATCGATTCTTTAGCCGCCGCCGGGACGCCATAACGGAGGCGGTGCAAGCTAGCGAGCCGGCCACGATTGCTGTACAATGAAATCAAACATAAGCGAAATATAACTACAGGGGTGTAATACATGTCAAAAGTAATGCTGGTCGAAGACGACAATAACCTACGAGAGATCTACGAAGCGCGCTTACAGGCAGAAGGCTACACCATTGTTACTGCTCACGACGGTGAAGAAGCCTTGGTAGTCGCTAAAGCCGAGCAACCCGACCTGATTATTTCCGATGTTATGATGCCCAAAATTAGCGGCTTCGAAATGCTCGACATTTTACGTAACACCGAGGGCTTAAAAGACGTAAAAGTTATTATGTTAACCGCCCTAGGCCAAAGCGACGATCAGCAGCGCGCCGACCGCTTGGGCGCCGATAGCTATCTTGTAAAATCACAAGTTACTCTAGAAGATATTGTCAAAGTGGCGAGCCGCTTGCTGGGCGAAGAAGAGGCCGAATCACTGCCTGAAACCGATACACCACTAGTTGCACCGATTGTGGAAACGCCGGTCGCAGATGTAGCACCCGTAGCAGCTCCTGTCAGCCCAGCGCCAAGTGAGCCGGCGGTCGTAGTACCCGATCCACCGGTAGTTGTAACGGAACCAGCTGCTGTGCCGGCCGAGCCGCCGGTTGCAATACCTACACCTGCCCCTGTAGTCGAACCGCCTCAGAGTGCAGCTGTTCCTGCTCCTGCGCCGACACCAGATACTGATGAAGCCGCGACTACAGAAGCCGATTTTATTAAAAATCTCGGCGCGTCTACCGAAGCTACCGCTGCCCAGCCAATGGCCGACGAAGCCGCTACTGTTGAGGCTCAGATAGCCGAGTTCGCCAACGCCAACACGCCTGCACCAGTCGAGGTCATAGTGCCTAGCGAAGCACCGGCTGAATCTCAAACCACACCCGACGCATCAGCCGCACCTGCCACACCTCCGGTGCCTGTGCCAGTTGAGCAATTTGCTGCTACGCCAGCTCCCGACCTAGCCACATCCGTACCGGCCGCAGCGCCAAGCCCGCAATCCGCCGGCAACGACGATGTGCTGGCTACAGCCCTAGAAAGCCTTACCGGTGAAGCACCCGCTCCAGCACCAGCCCAGGCAACAACCAGCACAGATTCAGCTGCAGCGACCGAAACCACCGCCAAAGGTGGTAATCGGATTATTGCGCCGCTAGACGCGCCGGTTAAGCCCGACATCAATACACTCCTCGCCCTAGAGGAAGCCAAAGAAATTGCTGCCAGTGCGCCAATTAGCTCACCGACGGCCACTACTCCGACTGTTACGCAATCAACTGTCGCTCCCACAACCACAAGCGCACAACCAGTTAACACCCCAGCTGTACCGCCGGCCGCTCCACCAGCCCCAGCCAGCCAGCCCTTCGACCCCAACAGCATTGCGCTCTAGACAGGCAACCCCTACACTTAAGCCCAATGCGTATCAATAAGTACATTGCCCAAAGCACCGGTATCAGCCGCCGGATGGCCGATAGGGCCGTCGCCGCTGGTCGGGTTACTATAAATGGAGTGACTGCCGAGGCAGGATCGGCCGTTAGTACCGACGAAACCGTCCAGCTTGACGGCCGTACTATTACACCCGTTGTCAATACCGTAACCGTGATGTTCCATAAACCCGTCGGTTGCGTCGTCAGCCGTGAGGGGCAGGGCAGCTTAACCATTTACGACTTATTGCCCGATGAATACCGCCTGCTCAAGCCGATTGGTCGCTTAGACAAGAATACGTCTGGTTTGTTACTGCTTACAAACGATGGTAATTTGGCTAATGAGCTCACCCACCCGCGCTACGCCAAAACTAAAATTTACGAAGTTACGCTCGGCAAACCATTAGAACCGCTCCACCGCCAGATGATTAACGACCACGGCATCAACCTAGAAGATGGCAATAGTCAATTGCAGCTAGAACGTATTGCCGACGGTGACGACACGCGCTGGCGCATCACCATGACAGAGGGCCGCAACCGCCAGATCCGCCGCACCTTTGAATCACTCAATTACTACGTTGCGGCCCTCCATCGTACCCATTTCGGCAGCTACGCCCTCGGCGACCTGCAGCCGCGCCGCGTACAAGTTATAACGCCGTAGCTCAAGAACTACTACATAATACTGTCGCCTATTTTCAAGTCCGCTGTAATCTGTTATAATACAATCCTTATGGCAGCAAAACTTCCTATTATCGCAATCGTCGGCCGGGCTAACGTTGGCAAGTCCAGCTTATTTAATGCTATCCTCGATCGCCGTGAGGCCATAGTTGCCCGCGAAGCCGGTACTACGCGGGACAGTATTATGGCGAAAGCATCTGTCTGGCTGCCCACACCCGTAGATGCGGCAGAAGACGCGCCCGAGCACGCCCAAACCGCCAGCAAGCAGCGTAAGGCTACTGCCGAAACCACCGCCGCTAGCAAAACACGCGCCGCTCGTGAAGCTGCTAAAGCTGCCCAGGAAATGGTTCGCCAAGACTTCTGGCTCGTCGATACCGCCGGTATAAAAGATGCCGAAGACGACTTTGAATTTACGATTCAGGAACAAATTGTCCAGGCCGCCGACAGCGCCGATGTTATCTGGGTTATGGTCGAGGCCGACATCCCCATAACCGAAGAGGATCGCCGTGTTGCCAAGATGGCCCTCAAGAGCAAAAAGCCCGTATTTTTAATTATCAATAAGGTAGATAAAGCCAAAAAAGCCGACCTCAGCCACTTTGACCGCCTTGGTATCAAACCGATCTTCCGCACCAGTACCACTCACGGCACGGGCATCGAACAGGTGCTTGACGAACTCGTCCGCATTATCCCAAAAGCAGCGATTAAGGAAGATGATGACCGCTTACACATTGCTATACTTGGACGACCTAACGTAGGTAAGTCGCAGCTGTTTAACACGCTGTCCAAGAAGCAGCAGGCTATCGTAGCCGATCGCGCCGGTACCACCCGTGACATCAACCGCTCAATCGTGAAATACCAGGGCAGGGAAGTCGAAATTATGGACACCGCTGGTATTCGTCGCTCGGGCAAGATTGAAGTTGGCATCGAACGCTTCAGCGTTCTGCGGGCTATTAGCGCCATCGAACAAGCTGACATATGTTTCCTATTAATGGACGTCAACGAACTCAATGTGCAATTAGACCAGAAAATTGCCGGTATGATCAAAGATGCTGGTAAGGGCCTAGTCCTCGTAGTGTCCAAGTGGGACAGCGCTGAAGGTAAAGACGCATATACGCGCGACGCTCTGGCGCCACGTATTGCCCGCGAGTACGACTTTGTGGCTTGGGCACCGCTCATCTTTACCAGCGCCATTACCGGACAAAATGTCACAAAATTGTTCGACCTCGCTTTCGAAATAGATCGCGAACGTGCCAAGCGCCTCACCACCACTGAGCTTAACAAATGGCTCCGCCAGGCTACAGACGCCCACCCACCAGCCGGGCTCAAAAACCGGACTCCAAAACTCAACTATATCGTTCAAGAAGACGACAACCCAATTCCAGCCTTTAAAATCTTTGGTTCACAGACTAAGTACGTCCACTGGAGCTACCGCCGCTACCTCGACCGTAAGTTACGAACAGCGTACGGCTATAACGGTACGCCAATACAGCTATGGTTTATAGAAAAGCACATCGCTCACAAACACGGTAATTCACCGACAAAACCCGAGCGCTCACCTACAGCACCAGACATTGCCCGCACCAAAGGTCGCCCCAGCCGCTTTACGAATCGCGCCGTTGCCACCGCGCCAAAGCCCAAGCCAAAACCAGCCAACGAGTACTAGTCTAGCTGCGCTTGCCTAAACTGCCACCGCCGGCAGAAAAAGTATGTCTCAGGGCAGCTATTTCTAGAGCGACTCCATTTAGTACGGCCTCTAAATGCAGAAACTCGATAGGATCTTCGTTCTTAGATCTGCCCCTCACTGATAATACTATTGACGGTCCCCGTTCTTTGGATATTCGCTTGTACAATACTACATCAATCAAGTTTGTAATCGGTTTTTTACCACTAGATTTTAGGTCTATAGCTACTGCAAAACGAACCGCCTCATCAGTAGCTATAATCGAAACGTCGTCATTAACAAGTTGGTCAAAATATGCCTTATCAACAGGTAAGGCCGTGAATCGTAAGTCCATAACATTACCATTGAATTTCCCGACAAGCTTATCGGCAATACCGGTTATCTTAACTTTGTTCCAGTAGGCCCATAAGTAAGGCATTTTACCTGTTGTGAGCGTCTCGTCAGCTATTCTAAGCCTATGTGCCGCAAGTTTAAGATGTGATTCGATTAAAGACCCTACATCGGCTTTTTTTAACATGCGATTATCGCCATCACCCTTTACTACGGCTGTCTCACCAAAACGTAAAGTAGCAACAGTAGGGTTCAGCCGGGCATCATTAATGAGCGCTTCCAGCTCCTCGGAATTTTTATCCAGCAGTAACTGAGAATCTACTACACTTTCATCTGGGCGCATGATAGTGCTTTCCACCTGATATTTCAACGATTCGAGCTGTAAAGCGACTCCTCGTAATTTTTTATAATCATGACAAGGATTATTAACCGCATAATGATAGATCTGAGAAGCCACCCTAGGATGATTACCTAAAATTTGAGCATATTCGTGGGGCGGGCGAAATAGGAGTTCGGGTTTAAATCCCCGTATTCCAAAACTGTCTATCATTTTGTAATAATTGACTGCCTTATTGAGGGCTAAAGATATGGCTTCCTGGCGCTGCTTTCCCGCGAGTGTAGATAGAGGTGCGTGATATCTTTGATAAGTCCGTAGAGATTGAGACTCGCTAACTTCTTCAGTTATTGTGTCTGCGGGGAGTCGCTTAAATGCCGAGTCATTTACTTCATCCGGATTAGTTATACCCACGTACTTGAATAAACGAAGTTCACGTAGATTCACATGAAGGTTATTTATGTGTCGCCGGTGATTCACTCGGTTTACGGCTAGTTCTATTGCGTTCAATGGCGTTATTAATAGCTCTGCTATTGTTATATCGTTGAGGGCCGCGTAATTACCCAACCACATGCTAATTTCTGGATTATGCTTAAGATATTCATCGATATTAGGAGTGAACTGGTCAAATAGACCAAGTTGGTGGTCATCTTCCACTTTTGCTACATGAGGTTGGGTCTGAAATTCATTCCAAGCAAGTCTCTCGGATACAGCTACAAAGTAATTAGCGTTGCCCACAACTTCAAATTTACCGCATGGTATGGCGATTGTTTCAATATCATTGATAGCCTTTAACCAAAGAGTTTTTTCGTATGTAGTAGGCGGTGGACCGGTCGGCGTAGGTGCCTGCTGGACTTGCTGCTCACCTTTGTCAGCCCAATATTGATGAGTTGCTGTTGGCAATAAAACTAACTGAACGGGCTTACTTTCCATAAGGTATGATTATAACATTTTCCCAACTTTTTACAATTAAGCTATACTAGGCAAATGGCTCTATTTCAAAACCGCCCGCAAGCTAGCGACACCCACAATTACTACACCGTCGGCCTTAATAAAACCGTCTTACTGGTTGGCCTTGGTAACCCTGGCAAAGAATACGATTTAACTCGGCATAATGTTGGATTTGAAGTGTTAGATCGCTTTGTATCCAAGCAGTCCGAAATGCAAGACTGGATTAATAAAAAAGACATGAAATGCCACCTCAGTCAGGGGCAGTTCGGTGATACTCGCGTTTATGTTATCAAGCCCACCACATTTATGAATCTCAGTGGTGAAGCCGTCCAGGCAGTCATGAACTTTTATAAAATTGCCCCGGACTTTATTAGCGTTATACACGATGAGCTAGATATTGCGTTTGGACAGATTCGTTTACGCGTTGGCGGCGGCAGTGCGGGGCACAACGGCATCAAGTCTGTCACCCAGCATATTGGCGAACAATACGGCCGTGTGCGTATCGGTATCGGCCCAAAAACTCCCGAGCAAATGGATAGCGCCGACTTTGTCCTTCAGAAGTTATCAATAAAAGAACAAGATCAGCTAGGCAACTTAGCCAAAGAAACTGCGGCGATACTCACAGAGTTTATCTACAGCGGCCAAGCCCTACCGACCGAAACTCGCACATTCTTAATCTAGATTAGGAACTTTTTCTAGCAATAATGAGCGCGGTAGAGCTTACCAATTCCTGTCCTTGGTGTGTCTGAACGGGTCTCGCCACCTCTCTATAGTCGATAATTTGCCACCCCGTATTTAAGTAAGAGCTTGCTAATTCGCCTGGAACAAAACATTGTTCTCGATTTTTTGCAGCTAACACATCCTCAGTAACTAAATATCCACTTACCGCATTCAAGCCACCAATTTTTGTGAGTCCTCTCATTATGCGAAGTACATTTCTAGAATCTCTTTTAGACATAAGGTGAAGTACTTGATTTGATAAAACAGCGTCGAATTGAGACGAAAACATAGGTTGACGGGCGTCTCCTACTACATACGAAACTCGGCCATCACAAGGTTTCATTGCAGCACTTCTAGTTTCAGCAAAATCATTACTGACTGCCACTACATGATGGCCTTTTTCGCTTAAATAGCGTGAGTTTCTGCCAGAGCCACAACCGTAATCAAGTATTACTTGTCGAGTCAGGGCATGTGCAGCCATGTAACTTGCAAGTTCAGAAATAGTCTCGCCTGGAGCGGGCTGGATATGGCATTCGTTGTTTAAGTTTTCGCTCATAATAATTTAAGTTTCACATGTGTTACATAAAAAGGCCAACAAGAGGGGGTGGGCACCGCTTGTTGGCCTTATTTTGTGGAGAACCGAAATTCTCCACACCACCCTTCAACCCACCCCAGCGAAGCATCGTCGTCTAAATAAATGACGCGTGCCGGGATAAATCCCACCATTTAGGCTCGCTTTGAATTGGGGGCCCGTAGCAACACGAATGCTGCCTTGGACAGTTAAAGGGGTTAGTATGCTTTAGAGCCTGTCTATTTACATAGACGTGCAAGAGTAAGTGGAGGGTAACAACTAACTGGCGCGACTCTAAAACAACCTAACAGTTGGTCTAAACCTTTACAGGTCTAGCTGTTAATTTTGGGGGTTAAAGGTGCTTGGTTCTACTAAAAGAACTCACGATTAGCTATTTTAGCAAAGATATTACGTAATGTCAATACTCTGTAACATTTTTATACTTTGTGCAACTAGCTTATGGTTAGCAATTATTAACTATTCCTTAATGTTCTCGGCATTGATGTCCAGTAGTGGCAAACTAATGAAATGGAATACACCGAACTAATATCGGGAGACACTGATTATCCGGCATTGCTACAACAAATACCCCAACCGCCTGCGCAGCTCTTCAAAGTAGGCGGGGCATTGCGACCCTTCATGCAGCGACCGCGCGTGGCCATAGTCGGGAGCCGGCGGGTGACGGCATACGGACGACATGTCACGTCTCAGCTGGCGCGAGAGCTCGCTAGCCGCGGTGTTGTCATCATCAGCGGCCTCGCGCTCGGTGTCGACGCAATCGCCCATCAAGGGGCCTTAGAGGCGGGTGGGGACACCATTGCTGTATTGCCCACTAGTCTCGACAAGCTGTATCCCGCTAATAACGAGCGCCTAGGTCGCCTAATAGTGGCCGAGGGCGGGGTATTGCTGAGTGAATACCCGAAAGGAGCACCCTTCATGTTTAAATACAATTTTGTGGCGCGTAACCGCCTCATATCAGGCTTGGCAGACGCCGTGCTGATAACCGAAGCCGCCGAAGACAGCGGCAGCCTCCACACGGCCGATTTTGCTCTCCAGCAGGGGCGGGAAGTATTGGTAGTGCCGGGTAATATAACTAGCCCGACATCGGCTGGTACTAACAATTTACTCAAAGTAGGGGCGACGCCGGTTACAACTGTAAATGATATATTGCACGTGCTCAAACTTGAACCGTCGGCCGCCAAAGTTAAATGCAAAGGTGGCACGCCAGCAGAGCAGATGGTCTTAGATTTAATTGCGGACGATATCCATGATGGCGATCAGCTGCTGGCCGTCAGCCAACTGCCGGCAGCTGAATTCAATCAAGCCTTAACTATGCTAGAGATCACCGGTAAGGTGCCCGCCGCAGGCGCCAATACGTGGTATTAGCAGCGTGCTACACTGGTCGCATGAAGCTTATGATTAGCCTGGGAATATTTATAATTGGCTCACTCGGAGGCTACCTCGGCTCGCTCCTCGATGGTGGCAGCACGCTGCTCGGCACCTGGAGCCTTGTGCTCGGTACGCTCGGATCGTTTGCCGGCATTTGGGTTGGTTATAAAATCGCCCAAAATTACGACTTGTAGTCTCACGCATTTAATTAAAATTATCTGTGGTCGTCTTATATATAGTTTGCAATCTGCCCGGCTTTGGCCATACTATGTAGGACGTGACAAACAGCATAGTAAAGAATCTAGTTATAGTTGAGAGCCCAGCCAAGGCCAAGACAATCGAGAAATTCCTGGGTAAGGATTATGTCGTTAAGAGTAGCTTTGGCCATATCCGCGACCTCCCTAAAAAGGGCCTCAATATAGACCTTGAGAATAACTTTACCCCGCACTACGAAGTTAGCTTAGATAAGAAGAAGACTGTAGCCGAGCTCCGCAAGGCCGCCGTTGGCGCTGAAGTCTGGCTAGCCAGCGATGAAGACCGTGAAGGGGAGGCAATTGCCTGGCACCTGGCCCACGCCCTCAAACTAGACCCAGCTAAGACGAAGCGCATTGTCTTCCATGAAATTACCAAGACTGCTATTGATGCCGCTATTAAGAATCCTCGTACCGTAAACTTACAGCTGGTCGATGCCCAGCAAGCCCGACGCATCCTCGACCGTTTAGTCGGTTACGAACTTAGTCCTGTCCTCTGGAAAAAAGTCCGGACTGGCCTCAGCGCTGGCCGCGTTCAATCAGTTGCCGTCCGAATTATTGTTGAGCGAGAGCGTGAAATAAAAGCCTTCGAAGCTGTTAGTAGTTTTAAAGTTACCGCCAGCTTTATCGTCGACGGTGCCACGCTGCCCGCCGAATTATCAGTTAAGTTCAAGACCGAAGCCGAAGCAACCGCCTGGCTCGAAAGCCTAACCGGCGCAACCTACACCATTGGCTCTATTGCCCAGAAGCCCGGCACACGCAGCCCCGGCGCTCCCTTTACTACCAGTACGTTACAGCAGGAAGCCAGTCGGCGACTTGGCTACAGCGTTCGACAAACCATGACCCTCGCCCAACGCCTCTATGAGTCCGGTCACATTACCTACATGCGTACCGACAGTACGACGCTTTCTGGCCTCGCCATCGGCGCCGCCAAAGATTTTATTACCAGCGAGTACGGCGATCAGTACCATAAGTTACGTCAGTTCAAGACCAAAAACGCCAGCGCCCAGGAAGCCCACGAAGCCATCCGCCCAACCAACTTCAGCGCCCTGACGCTGGGCGGCGACGATCAGCAGATCAAGCTCTATAAATTAATCTGGCAGCGTGCCATCGCCTCACAAATGGCCGAAGCCAAACTCGAACGAACCGAGGTAACCATTGACGTTAGCGGCCATAAAGAGGTCTTTATGGCCAAAGGGGAGGTCCTCAAGTTTGATGGCTTTATGAAAGTGTATGGTGGCGGCAAAGACGATACGCTACTACCGCCTATTGCAGAAGGGCAGCCGCTAGCCTTAGATGATATTACCGCCACTGAAACCTTTAGCCGCAGCAGCGCCCGCTACAGCGAAGCGGCGCTGGTCAAAAAACTCGAAGAACTCGGCATCGGCCGACCAAGTACCTACGCGCCGACCATTTCTACCATCCAGACGCGCGGTTACGTCGAGAAGCTAGACCTCGAAGGCACAGAGCGCGAAGTAATTGAACTCAAGCTGGCCGGTGCCAAGGTTGAGCGCACGGTTACCAAAGTTATAACTGGAGCCGACCGCGGCAAACTGGTGCCGACTGGCATTGCCGATGTGACGACCGATTTCCTCGTAAAATACTTCCCGCATATTGTCGACTTTGATTTTACCGCCAAGGTAGAGGCCGAGTTCGACCAAGTGGCCGATGGCAATCTGGCGTGGCCAGATATGATTAAAAGCTTCTATGAAAAGTTCCACCCCTTGGTGGAGTCTTCGGCCGACATTACTCGCCAAGAAGTCTCACAGGCTCGACTGATTGGGCCAGACCCCAAGAGCGGGGAACCCATTTATGCTCGTTTTGGCCGCTATGGCCCCATGCTGCAGATGGGTGACGTCGACGACGAAGACAAAGAAAAGAAGCCAACCTTTGCGCCGATGCCCAAAGATAGCACTATCGACACTGTTACTTTGGAGCAAGCGCTGGTCATGTTCCAACTACCTCGTACAGTGGGCACGACCGAGGACGGGGAAGCTATCAAAGCCAACATCGGCCGCTTTGGACCGTATGTGCAGGTTGGCAAAACCTTTGTATCCATTAAGCCACTAGATCCACATACTATTACCCTAGAAGAAGCCCTCGATCTGTATGCCGCCAAGCTCCAGAAGGACGCTGATAAGAACATCACCGAATTCAAGAGCGGCCTCATGATTTTGAACGGCCCTTATGGCCCCTACATAACCGACGGCAAGAAAAATGCGCGCATAGCCAAAGATGTCGATCCAAAGTCGATAACCGAAGCCGAAGCTAAGAAATTATTAGCCGCTGCACCCGCCAAAAAGCGCTCCTTCAAACGCAAAAAAGCCAAGTAAACACTAGCTCTATCAGCGGTAAGGTTCGACAGCCTTTTGCCAAATCACAAAACTGCTTGTTCGATAACATTTTTACAACATCAAATGGGCATAGTCGTCACGAATGTGCTAGAATATTTTTAGTACATAAGCTCCTGGGGGTACGGGAAAAGTGGGACGCCGATGCAGGTGCCAAGTACCGCAATCAGGTAATGTTTGACTTTTAAAAATTAAAGTTTTATAATACTAGTAATATACTTACTAAAGGACAAATCACCATATGCCCGACCAGACCCCAGCACCTAATACACCTACTACTGAACAGTTGGTGACCGATGTTTTAGCAACTATCGACCGTGAACGTGAACGCGAAATCGTGGCTCGCCGCTTTGGTCTGTTTGATCGTAAAGAAACGCTTGAGCAAATTGGTGAAATGCTCGGGATTACCCGTGAGCGCGTTCGTCAGCTTGAAAAATCTGTAATAACCAAATTACGCGCCGCCGGAGAGCAGGGGACACTACCTCATATCAGCGACTTCCAGACATCAGTAACTGAGAAGCTACAATCCATGGGCGAAATCGCTCGTGTAACTGTCTTAACCGCCAGCCTCGTAGAAGATGCCAATAAGGTAGAGCAGGCGAGAACCGCCTTTTTAGCCAGCTTGTGCCCAGAACTAGTTGTCATTAGCGAAGACGATCACTTCTACAACAGTGTGGCCATCAAAAAGACCCGCGACGAAAAGACATTAAAAGCTGCCGTCGCCAAAATTATCGATGCCATCAAAAAGCTCGGCGAACCAAAGCCAATTGAAGAAGTAGCTACCGCCGTCGCTATCGACGATCCTAAGCAGGCCGAAGCCCTCGCTAGCACCAGTAAAGCTCTAGCTACTCTCAATGGCCGTTGGGGCCTCGTAAAGTGGCCTATGGTCAACCCTAAGAACATCCGCGACAAGATTTACGTCATTCTAAAAGAGCACGGCACCCACCTCCACTTTAACGAAATCGCCGAAGCTATCAAAGACAGCGAATTTAAGCGCAAAGACGTGACCACCCAAGCTATTCACAACGAACTCATCAAAGACAAGCGCTTCGTCCTTATTGGTCGCGGCATCTACGCTCTAAAAGAGTGGGGCTACGAGAAGGGTACCGTTGCCGATATCATCACCGAAGTCCTCAAAAAGGCCGGCGAACCCCTCCACCGCGACGAAATTGTCAAGCGCGTCCTCGAGAGCCGCTACGTTAAAGAGACGACCATCCTCCTGAACCTACAGGGCAAATCCCAGTTCAAGCGCGTCGCCAAAGCCACTTACGACTTAGCTGGTTAAATCCCCCAAGGATATCTTATGATCCGTGAATCGTTTCGTGACTTCCTAGCTTTTACCGAAGTACAGCCCGAAGCCGTAGCTGACTATTTGGGAAATATGCTGCTGGGAAAAACGGCTGTCTTACAATTGCGACCAATCAGCCTTGGGGTTTTCAGGGGCCGTTCTAGCGCGCCAAGCAAGTTAACTGGCCGTACAACGACAATTTATAGTGGAAGTAGTCCGTCATTTACTTCATCGTGGCTCAACCGACATCAGGCCGATCCTGCAAACTTTTCTTTAACGTTGGCTTCGAATGTGCATCTTGATAGACCCGACGCACCAGTTTTATACACGGGCGGCGGTGGCGATCTTCAGATTAAGTTAGATCAGCTTCAACAGATAGATGTTGGTCATGGAGTGATTACTTCAAAAAGTCATAAATCTGTGTTTTCGAACGCTAGATACAATATTTTCGAACAAGCGTTAGCTGATGGCATAGATACGGCTCAATCCGTAAGGTTGAGCCAGCCTGCGACCTGTCGCGGGTTTGCTGAGCCATTCGCAGCCAGGCTACTTTTATACCGAGAGCTCCTTAGTTGTCCGCTAGACGCTTAATCACGACCATCGGTCCCAATAATAAAAATAATAACTGTTTGTGCATCGCTAAACGTTTTACGAACATGACCGATGCGAGACCGGAGGGTGATTATGTTAGGTATTGCCAAATAAGAGCAATATACGATTGTGAAAGGTTAGTAGGGGCCAATTAATAAATAAAGATGATTATGATTGGCGAACGGGAAAGATTTTTGACTGAATATGACGCAGCAGTGCACTCGCCCCACATAATAACTAGATGTCGTACAATGTATATTTTGCGTCGCTCATATAGGTAAAACAGTTGATAATGTATACCCCTCAGCCGGGGGACTTATATGCGGTATATGGTAATTACGTATGTTAACTACACACCCCAATGCTTTCTATCTGTTATATGTTACCGCCTTATGCCTATACACCTGCTAAAGTCCGCATATAGCCCTAGCGTCGGCCTGTGATTTACAACACTAGACGGTTATCCACAGTTTTGGCGTGAAAACTTTCTTTTTGGCCCTAAATTTTATTTATTTGACTTCCCTGACTTTTCATAGTGTTTATATAGTTTTTTGATATACTGCCCTATTTGTATGTTTATATACTTTTTTCAGAATTGCTCCACAAACTAAAACATGAACAAAACACGAACTAGCAGGGTGCAGAACGGGGCAACCCCCAACCAGAACCAAACTTACGCGCTACCATTTGCATTCGTAAACAGTAGGACTTTGTTAGTCCAGATGGATATGGATGCAAATGGTAGCCCTAACCGTACCAACCCCTCCCCTATTTGTAGTAGGCCCGACCGTCAACCCGTACATCAATATACTGCCCTGGCGTAACATGCTGCGCTAAAAGGCGATCATAGACCGCTAACAGCGTACCGGCTTGTTGGCGACTACTGTTACTGGCTAAGTTTAATTTCACAAAATACGGTTGTCCGGCTAGGCGAATATCGAGCTCACTGGCGCCCGCTGGCAGGGTCATACTGCTAACAGATACTCCGTGGGCCTTAAGCTGGCTTAAAACGGTCAAAATAAAGCCGACATTATCAGTGGTCAATCCTTGTTTACGGATTTTAACCGTAACACCGCTTTCGTCCGTAACCAGGGGTAGTTGAAGACTGCTCAGACCAGCTAATTGTGATCCGGTTAATAATGCCGTGCCACCGGCGTCAAGCGCAAAACTACCGTTATTAGTGGCCAGTATCAGAACTGGCTCGGCATTGGCTATGGTAATCGTCGTGCGGTGCGTTAAAAGCGGCAAACTAACCTGAACGGTAGCGAGTTCGGGATATTGCTTAGCTAATTTGTCGGCAAGCGCTGAGGTGCTGACCGTAATTTTATTCTTGTTGAATATAGAACTGTCCATAATATGGCCGGCGGCGGCCTCATAGACGGCCGTATCTTGCAGTACGGTTTTAGAAGTCGCACTAGGTAGAATGACAATTCTCGGTCGAGACGACAAAGTACTGACATAGATCAAGCAAATGATAGCTGATATTAGGAGTACCCCAAGCCCGAAACGTTGACGCCAATACCGACTTGTGGCGCGAGCCTGTTCAGCGGTTTCGGAGCGCGCAATTTGTCGACCGGTGTTAAGCAGGGCGTCAGAGCGGCGGGCGTAATACGAAAAGGCAGCCGGCTTTTCATCGGTGCGGCTGGTTGGCCGATGACGGCCAGTTGGTGGTTTGGTGTTTTTTTTAATTTTAAACATTGTAACAGCTATTTCACCGCCGCTTCGTCGAGTAGTAATTGGGCCATTTTTCGAGCGGCATCTCGGTGGGCGGTGGTCTGTAGCTTTTGTCCCAATTCGGCGGCCCTGACCGGGTTCTTCAATAAATCACTGATAGCTCGGGCCAAGTAATTGGCGTCGGCTTGCACGGCAGCTTCGTCTACTACTACGGCGGCTCCGGCGTCGGCCAGGAATTGAGCATTCTTTAACTGATGACCCCCTGTTAGGAAGGGACTTGGCACGACAATACAAGCTTTTCCCTGAACGCTGAATTCGGCTAGATTAGTTGCCCCTGCCCTCGTTATAACGACGTCGGCCGCCCCGCTGTAGCGGTACAAATCGCTGATATATCCCCTGACCTGCACCCGTTGCCTGGCTGTGCCCGATAAGTGGTCATCGTAAACGGTATTTACAGCAGCTTCGTTAGCCCGCCCAACCCCGTGTATCAGGTACAAACCGGGGAATTCGGCTAATAGATGACTGGCGATTTCACTAATAGCCTGGTTGATCCGCTGCGCGCCCAGGCCACCGCCAATGACAAACAGTACTTTAGCAGCACTCGGAATCTGTATCTCACTCCTGTATGACTTCTGTAATGCATTTGTAACCGGTACAAAATCGCCTACTAGCGGTATGCCAACCGTGGATGTTTTAGCGCCCGGGTACGGATAGAGCTCGGCTGGCAAGGCGACGGCGTGGCGTCGGGCCCAACGGCCAATGATTCGGTTAGCCAGTCCGGGAATAGCGTCGGAGTCGTGCGTTACATATGGAATCTTTAAACTGGCCGCAGCCAATCCGACTGGCACGCCGACAAAGCCCCCCTTAACAAATATGATATCAGGGCGCAGCCGGCGCAAAAGCCGATAGCTCTGCACGCAGCCAATCAGCACATACAAGCCGTCTCGGAGGTTTAAAAACATGGTGGGAATATCTAAAAATTGACGCCAACCTTCCCCGTGGTAGCGGCGAAATTTTCCAGCCCGTACGCTGTAAACGGCATCTATATTAGTATCCTGGGCCGGAATATCGGCGAGACCATCGCCAGTCTGCCCGATATATAAAACCTCAGTGGTAGAATCTAGGCGCTTAACTGCTTGCGCGACCGCTAGGATCGGGGTGATATGCCCCCCGGAGCCGCCGCCCGTCATGATGATTCTCATGGCTATGCCCGCCTTTCTTTTCTGTCATTACATGTATCGGAGCCGCAAAGGTGGTGTACTTGGAAACCTGGAATACTAGACCGACCGCCGCCGCTACAAACACCACACTGGTGCCGCCATAGCTAATAAGTGGCAACGTTATACCCTTAAGTGGCAGCAGACCAATCATGGCGCCGATATTGATGATGGTTTGGACGCTCAGCCACGCCAGCACGCCGCACACGACCAGACGGCTGAAATTATCGGGCGCCCGCTCGGCAATCGTCTTAAGTCGGCTGAAAAAGGCCGTAAACAGCCCGAGTAACACTAGACAACCTATAAAGCCGAACTTTTCAGCATAAATTGCAAATATCGAGTCGTTAGCGGCCTCTGGCAGATAGCCATAGGCTTGGACGCTGCGCCCGAGACCTAGACCTGCCATACCGCCCGAACCAACGGCAATTAGCGCCTGGCACGCTTGATACCCGGCGTCCTGGCAGTTTGACTCGGGGTGCACAAACGAAGCCAGCCGTTCACGGCGGTACTGCGACGGAAGAATAACGAGCGTGGCCCCAATTATCAATACTGCGCCGACTAAGGCTAGGCGCTTCAGCGGTAAACCGGCCACAAAACACATGGCGCCGACGATGGCTATAAGCACCGCCATCGAACCAAGATCACTTTGAGCGTGTAGTTTCTGTGGACCAGCAATAACGACACCAGCTACTAGCACGGCAATTAGCAACGGCTTGAGTGTTTTTTCGTAGCTGTCGAGCCAACCGTGCGCAATTCGATCGGTAAAGAACCCGGCTAAGGCCAGAAGCGCCGCAAACTTTACAATTTCAACCGATTGAAACGAAAAACTTCCGAGCCGCACCCAACGATGGGCCGGATATGCAGGATTGACCGGTAAAAGTAGCGCTAATACGGTTGCAATGGCGGCAATAATAAGTAGTGGCTTGGCGAGTCGGCGCCAGATACTAAGCGGAATTTGTGAGGTCGCGATAAAGGCAACAATACTGAGGCTAATAGCTAGCAACTGCTTATTTACAAAGTGCGACGTGCTAACGTGACTGGCTTGAGCCAAAGCCGGACTGATGGCATAGACCACAATGAGACCAATGGACAAAAGCGCGGCGCAGAGTATTACCAGCCAATAGTCAGGACGGTGCTTGCGACCAAGCGCCAGCACACCGGCCGTATCCTGACGACCGCTGCCCCGCTGCCCAATGACCGGTCGGCGGCGAGGGGTGCTGGGACGCATGTTACGTACTCCTGCCGAGTAGGAACACCAAAAGCCCTAAGACACTACTCACCTGTCCTAGAATCCAGAAGCGCATGGTAACTTTAGTCTCGGGCCAGCCGAGCGCTTCAAAGTGATGATGGATCGGTGATGACAAAAATACTTTCTTACCGTTGCGCAGTTTACGAGAAATCCGATTAATTATTACCGAGCCAGTTTCCATAATGTATACCAACCCAATAATAGGCAGTATGTAGACGGTATCGGTTTGCATAGCAATAACGCCGAGCGCCGTACCGAGCGCAAATGACCCGACATCGCCCATAAAAAAGCGCGCTGGGAAGATATTAAACCAGGTGTAACTCAGGAGTGCACCAACAACTGTTAGACAGAAGGTAGCAAGGGCGTATTTGCCTTCGATAGCGGCTATAACGGCGTAAGCCGTAAACGACGATGTTAGCAGGCCACCGGCCAGGCCGTCTAGCCCGTCGGTAATATTGACCGAGTTAGCTGTGGCGACCACCACCAGCCAAAATATAGCTACAATCAGTATCCCGACTTCAAAGTGCTGTATCCCCGGCAAGCTAACGGTGTGAACGTTCAGTTTGTAGTAAAACCACAAGCCACCAATCACGGCCACAACGCTGTACAAGCCAAATTTTATCTTAGCCGTCATGCCGGCAATTTTGCTGCTGCCTCGAATATTCATGACGTCATCGGCCAAGCCAATCACCCCTGCTCCGAGCATGCCAGCCAGCGGCAGCCAAGTTTGGCTCCGGTCGAGGTTGAATAACAGCGTCACGATAGCGATGGCACTTATGAAGATAAGACCCGCCATGTTGGGGATATTGCGCACGTGTTTAGCGGCGTGTAACTTCTGGTACACGGTGGCTGCCCCACCCGACCACGAGTCGGTCCGGGCCTTTTTCCACCACTGTTTTTCATAGGCAATAGTTGTAAAAATTGGCGTGAGCGCCATGCTTAATGCAAAACCAGCAAAGGCCAGCAACAGCATGTGTATCAGTTCCCCGGTAGAAATAGCAAAAGTGAATGTGTTCATAGAAAAGTAATATTGTTTATTTTTATTGTTTGGTTCTAGGCCAATTATACGCGTTGGGACCTTGCATTACCAGCTACTTAGTCTTAGGGGTTACCAATGATTCGTCTATGAGGGTGTGGGCTATCTTCCCAAAGATCGGCTGGGCGGCGGCTGTACCGGCATAGCCACCATTGGTAGGCTTATCGACAAAGACGGCTATGACGTATTGCACGTCATCACCACCAACAAATCCAAGGTAGGTGCCATTAAATTTATCGTCATAATAGCCGCCGCCGGGCTTGGCAATTTGCGCCGTACCGGTTTTACCACCAACAACGTAGTTTGACTGGTCAAAGCCCGGGTTAAAATTGTGCTTTTGGACCACGTTTTGCATAAGAGGAATAAGAGCTTGGCTGATCTTAGGCGCCACAACATTGGCGGCCAATACTTTAGGAGTTTTCTTGGTTGTACCGCCATCAGCGGCAATAGCGGCGTCAATTAAGTGGGGCTGATAGTAAGTACCGCCGTTAACCGCAGCCGCCATGGCCGCCGCCATTTGAATCGGTGTGGCCGTCATGGCTTGGCCGAACGTGGTGTTGGCATATGTTAGATTAATTCCGGCACCATTATCACTGGCGCTAGGAATATAGCCGGTTGCCTCGTACCCTTGTTCTACACCCGTCGCTTTGCCAAATAAAAAGTGATTGACCATGTAGTCGTGCCAAATAGTCCGCGCCTTGTCGTTTATGCTACCGCCGCCCATCTGCATGAGCTCCCAGGTAACACCAGTGTTGAGCGATAGGTTTAAGATATCGGCCACACTGCGGGTGCCGGCGCCGCCGTCTTCTTCGATGTTGGTAATGCGGAAGCCGTTGACGAGCCACGACGCGGGGTCGTAATACGTCGTGCCTGGCGCTATTACGCCTTTATCAAGGGCTGCGGCCGTCGTCAACGGCTTCATGATAGAACCAACTTCAATTGGTTCCGAGACCGACGCATTGGCAAACAGTTTGGCGTTCTCGACTTCATTATATTTGGCTGGGTCATAGCTTGGGAAGTTGGCCATAGCTTTTATGGCGCCGGTACGCGGATCCATGATTACGGCGCTGGCCCCACTGGCTTTTGTATCTTTTACCCCCTTCTGCAATATAGTTTGCAGTTGCTGTTGAATGGCCAAGTCAATTGTTACTATAAGATTGTCACCACTCTTAGCAGCAACTTCGGTATTGTCGCGGCTGGCCGCCAGCGGCACGCCGCTGATATCGGTAATGGCTCGCAACTGACCGGGAGTTCCTTTTAATTGACTATTGAGCGCCTGCTCTAAACCATATTGCCCATTGCCGCTATCATCTACGAAACCTAAAACTTGAGCCGCTAGGTCACCTTGCGGATAGGTCCGAAAGTCTTGCCCCTGCGTGCCGATGCCGGGATATTTTAACGCCAACAAGCGTTTGTTCTGCTCAGGGGTGAGCCTCTTGCCCAACACTACGTAACGTGTATCTTTAGTGCGCAAAAGATTGGCCAGTTTACTGGCATTAGCTCCGGTTATAGCGCTGACCTTGTTGGCCACGGTATCAGGATTCTTAATGTAAACTGGATCGCCGTAGAGCGTGTATAGTTTTTGGTTGAGCACCACTGGAATTAGTTGATTGCCGTCACGCGCCGAAATAGTACCCCGGTTAGCGGGGATTTCATATTGTTTCAACTGGTCGCTCAGCGCAGCGTTTTTATAGTGGTTGTGGCGGATAATCTGGACGTAAAATAGTCGGACGCCGAATATCATTACTATCAGCAGCAAAAAGCCATACCAAATCCGAACCCGTTGGGCTCCAAGGGCGGCAGTATTTGGATCGCTGTTTGTGTTTGGCAAAGCCATTAGCACTATTATACTCTAGTTTTGTAAGGTGTCGGACGGTGCCAGTGAGACCATGTTCTTGGCCACAGAACTGTTCTGTGCCCGCGACAGTGACTGCAAACGAGCCGAAGCCACTTCTAGATTGTCGTGATCGCTCTTCAGCTGGCTCTGGCGTTCCTGTAAATTATTAATCTGATAGCCGTAGGCATTAGTTTTAGTGACCTGTGTCAGATACACCAGTCCTAGCACGCACGCTAGTACAATCAGAATGATGGTGTTGCTCACCGGCCCGAGTCGAGCATCGCTAGCGCGCACTGCAACCGTGTTACGCCCTTGGCTGGCATAACGAGTCCGATTCATAGCCAGGCTACTTGAATATGTCATAAATAATCATTCTTTTTGTATTTTTATTTTTATTTTTTCGATGCTGGTGCCAGCCTTCACTCGCATGAAGGCCGGCCACGGAAACTAAGTTCGAATTGTTGTTATCGTAGACTAAACTACTTTAACGACGACTTTGTAGGCGCGGGAATTGCTTTTAACCTGGATTGGCATGCTATACCCTTTCTTTTTGTTTATTTTTTAACTGCGGCTCGCAGCTTTGCACTTCGAGCACGCGGATTGGTAACTAATTCGTTCGTACCGGCTACAACTGGACGTTTAGTAAGAAGTAGTAGTTCAGCGTCGTATCGGTCCCCGGCGGCATTAGCCAGGAATTGTTTGACGATGCGGTCTTCGAGACTATGAAAACTGATGACAGCTAATCTACCACCCGGTGCCAACATATCGAGCCATAATGGTAAGCTGCGCTCGAGTTGTCCAAGCTCATCATTGACGGCTATGCGCAATGCCTGGAACGTTCTGGTGGCGGGATGGCTGCGACTATACCCTGGCCACGCCTGTTTTACAATGTCAGCCAATTGCGCCGTAGTGGTTATTGGTCGGGCGGCAACAATAAGGTTGGCAATGCGTTTAGCTTTGGGTTCTTCGCTGTAACGCTTCAGGATACCGGCAATCTTGTCTTCGTCCCAGTGGTTTACGATGTCACTGGCACTCAGAGTTTGTCGCTGGTCCATTCGCATGTCGAGCGGTCCATCTTCAGAGAACATAAAGCCCCGGTGGGCATCATTAAGGTGCGGTGATGATACGCCAAGGTCGGCCAAAATAAGGTCATATGTCGTTCCGTCAGCGCTTAGATCTATGCTAGCTGTCTGGAAGTCGGCGTGTATAAGCTGCTCACCGTGATTAAACTGCCCTTTCAAAATTGAAATAGCGTTTTCGTCGCGGTCAACTAGTGTGGTCCGTTGTGGTGCGTTGGTCCGAGCCAATACTTCTGAAGCATGACCACCATAGCCCGCGGTCAAATCCAGGTAGCTGTTGCCTGGGGCCGGGTCTAAATACTGCAGTACTTCTTGGAGTAGGACGGGAACGTGTAACGGAGCGTTTTGGTTTTTGTTTTGGTGCATCTATTCTTTTGATCTTTTTGTTTTTGAATACGAGATCACCTAATCAGCAGTCAACTGTTTGTTTTTTTGTAAGTTTTTGTTTTTGTGTAGGATCTTTAATCATATTTGTAAAAGTTTTTACTGATTAAAGATCCAAAAGTTTTTTGAGAGACTTATGTGTGAGGTGGAGTTTTGGGAGGTGTTTTAAAAGGTACGAGGGTTTTTTATGTGGTTGGCCCCAAGGTGCCACTGTTGACTGCCGAATAGCTAAACTCGAAAGTTTGATATTCGGTTGTTGGTTTCCAAATTGTTAAGGAGCAGTAACTAGTGGGTTATTTTTTGGCTTGGTCCGGGCTGATTAAACGCCAGTATTGGCCGACACCGATAGCCACAACATCACGGTTGAGTCCCGCGTAGTCCAGCAAATGCTGTTCTAGCGTGATTCGTCCCTGTTTGCCGTCTGGCTGCATCTCTACTTTGCCCATTCGGAATTGCACGTTTAAATCGGCAATTCGCTCGTCTAAAATGTCGCCGGCTAGCCGAGGCTCAACCAGATTATTCCAGACGTCTAATGGGTAGAGGTGCAAATACTTACCAAAGCCTCTAGTGACGACTGCTCCGCTGGCGAAGCGATCACGAAGTTCCGGCGGTATGGTTAACCGACGCTTATCGTCAAGCTTGCGTTCGAAGTAGTCTACCGTAGCCATTGGTTGGTACCTTGCGGTGTTCCCTTTAAGTTACTAGTGGTTTTTGTTTTTTAATTCGGGAGCTGTTTGTGCTACCTAATGTTACCCACTGACAATACAATACTACCCACGTTCACCCCCCGCAATACACAATATAGAGAAAAGGTGGTGTTTTTGACACCACCTTTTCTCTACCGAGGTCACGGACTATCCTACTAGACCTAGGTGCTCTCTGTTGATCTGTTGTTCGAATACGGCATCCGCGATAATCTGACCGCTCGCCAGCGGGATTTGTTCTTTACCACTCGATTCTAATTTCTGATTAGCACTAACGTTAACCGAGATATCAGTCGGATTTGCTATCGGTCCTATGCCCGGGTAAGAAAAGCCTGTTACAAATGGTTCTCCACCTGTTACATTAGCGTCGAGCTGCGTAGCATTAATCCAGTTTATATCGTCAGTTTTAGCTGTATTAGGTGCTGCTTTATCGTTTACAATTGAAAATCCGTACCAGGTGTCTCCTATGTCATCGACATGTTTCAAAGGACGATCCACGCGCAATACCATACCCTTTGGTACTGTTCCCGCAGTTGTAGTTGGTCCTTCTTCCCTATTACTTTGCATAATTGGAGCCGTATGATAAGTGGCACCCGCGCGAACCGCTAAGACGAGGTTAGGTACTGTTTCGGTCTCAGCAATAGCTGCTTTTTCAACGACATCATAATGTTTGCGAGTACCATCGTTACTATATTGATTGAGTCCGATTAAAGCTACAGTGCCAAGTGCCAAAAAAGCACCAGTTCTAACTAGCTTACTTTGATTTGGAGACGAGTGTTTCATAGATTTTCCTTTGTTTAAATGCGGCCAGTGCGGCCGGGGGTGCGCTGTGAAGCGCTGTAACTAATATAATGTGGCCCAGCTTCTTCCCGTTCACGGCGCTCCGGGTTGGCTTCTTTACTGTCACCCGCTAATGCGTAAGCCGGTGACAGTAAAGCCGCTTTTATTGGTCGTTCTGGCATTTCTACCAGGCCGGCCAAGGTTGCAATCGTCATCAGGGCGAAGCCTAACTGACGAGTCATGCCCGTAATGTTTGTATTGTTTTTTATATTTATTTGTGACATTACTACATAACAGTAGCAAGTTCTAGGTGTTTTGTCAAGCTTATGCTTATCATTGCAAAAGATTGCTTATAGCGTCAACGACTGCCCTGGCGTCGTGTCGTATGAGTGACCGTTCTATAAACTGATCATTTGGATTACGAGCTATCGGCTTGTGCGATAAGAAGTTGCCGCCAATAGCCTGAAAATGCGCCTTCTCGAGTTGGTATTGATCAACAATAACGGGGTGTTCTTGCTCCAGCGCATAGCGTTTCAGTAGTTGGGGTGACGGCTTATCCTGGTTGTATAAAACGTAATCTAGCTGTCGTGGCGCAATAAAGCGTTCTAACTCGCTAGCATAGTCATGCACCGCAAAATCGACGGTGTGGTTTGGCTTGTTAACCAGATTACAAACGAAAACGACTTTGGCCGAGGATTTAGCTAGGGCTTGGGCCACACCGTCGACAATTAACGCCGGTGCCAAAGACGCATAGAGATTGCCGGGAGCAATTATTATAATCTCGGCCTCGCTGATGGCGGCCGCGGCGCGCGGCGCGATGTGGGCTGTAGCGGCAATACTTAGATCCGGCTTGGTATGGGGCGGCAAATTGGTGAGCTCAATCGCTCGCTGCCCCTGCACCGTCTGAGCATTGGCCGTCATGATTAATTGGCAGTCATCAAGCGTTATCGGCAGCACTTTGCCGGTTATCCTTAATATACCGCCAGCCATACGAACACCGTCTTCAAAACTGCCAGTCATTATTTCGACGGCGCTAAGGAATATATTGCCAAACGAGTGCCCTTCTAAGGTGCCGTTGGGAAACCTAAAAGTAAATAAATCGCGCAGTTCTTGAGGGGCATCGCTGAGGGCTACGAGGCACTGTCTAATGTCGCCGGGTGGCAAGACGCCGAGTTCATCGCGCAGGACCCCCGTAGAACCGCCGTCATCGGCCATATTTACTAGGGCGGTAATGTTAAGTGTGAGTTTTTTCAGCTCCTGTAGGAGCGTGTAACTACCGGTACCGCCACCGATAAGTGCAATCTTTGGATTAGACATACTATCGATTATGGTACCAGATTAATGCGCTTGGACATCAAGCACAACTGGCTCACCCGTTCTGAGCGGCACGAACGTTATATCGTTATGGGCAAACAATGGCTCGAGCTGGTCGTACATTTGCAGGCGAGCTTCATCGCGCAAATGCCAGTCGTGAATCGGCAAAATGTACGCCGGTTTTAATTCCAATGCCAAATTGACAGCCTTGATGGTACTGCCCCATGGGCCGGTAACCGGTAGCGCCAACACGGCTTTAGTCTCCGTGAAACTATGACTGTCACCTGGGTGCGTGAGCAAATCTATATAATGGACACCGATTTCTTCGGGCTGCGGGTACAAGGGTGCTACACTTTCGTGCGGTGAGTCAAAGAATATAATGCCGTCGCTTGGCTCACTGACCGCCGTGATATCCTCTTTCTCTAATTGGTCCACTACTTCTGGCGGGGCGGTAATACGTACCGTCGGAAATTTGGCTACTAGTTGTTGCATAAGCTTGATACTTAGATGGTCGCCGTGGCCATGGGTAATAATAATGTCGTCTAGGAACTCTAAATCGTCGACGTTTAGGGCGGCTTCGCTCATCATGCCCGGATCAAACAGCGCTGTCCGATTGAGTGGCCCGGGCATTTCCACTAACAAGCAAGAGTGCTCAAACTTAGTTATTTTCATGTTTGTAATCTCCGTTCGTTGTCTTAGGATCATAGCAGTGACACCAAGGTCGAGCTGTAATATAACCGACAACGCGGCTATTTTTTCTTATGATCGCGGTACGCTAGCAAGCGGCGCTTTTGATCTAGGCGCACAATTTTATCTTCAAATGGCTTTAACAGACTTGAATACTGCCAATTCGGCGTCAGAATATTAGCCAGTTTTTTCTGTTCTAGTAAATATTCGGCCAGGCTAAAGAAATCACCGTCACCCGAAACTATGATGGCTTGATCGTAATTCGGCATTTCTTTCATGGCATATAGTACCAGCTCGGCGTCAACGTTGCCTTTAATGGTCGGTTTTTCTTTTTCCTTTGGCTCTTTGGAGTCCTTATCAGCAGTTTTGTTTGCCGCCTCCCCTTCCACTGGGTCTTGGTGCATGGCGCTGACATCTACCGTTGGCTTTAGAACAATAAGGTAACCTAATTCGTGCATATGTTCGTAGAGTGACTCGTTATCGCTCATATAGCCGATAAACAAATAGGCGTGCGTGACATTGTAGGTATCGCGGAGGTATTCGCGGAATTTTCGCCAATCCAACTTCCAACCCATCCGCTGGGTACCGAGGTTCAAATTCTGACTGTCAACAAAGGCATAGGTTATCGGTTTGGTAGCGCGTCGTCTCATTTGCTTCAAGTGTAGCAAGAACTCGCGCAGTTACACCATAGGCTTGTAGATTTTGAGTCGGTTCGTATATCCGGTTACGCGGTATGGCTTTAAGCGGTATGCCTGCAATCGGCGAATCTCCCGAGTTAAGCAATACGTTAGTGGTAGGTAGACGCATATTACTAAACCAGTTGGCGAGCGCACTATACGGTTAGCGGTGCCAAGATGGGGTAAAACAGCAAACGTACGCCCGACAACTTGACTATCAGAAATGGCTGTATCGGCGGTGGGGTTGTGGTCGCCCTTAACGATTATTCGCTGAGGGCCAGTGTTGATGGCAATAATCCTATGGCTGATCAACGTCGTCTGCCCCACGGGTCGATAACTCACTATATCGCCGAGGGCTAAGCTCTTGGCGCTCACTGGCTGGACAACTACGGCATCGCCTACCTTCAATGAAGGCGACATACTGCCGGTTTGCACGCCCATTATCCTAATGTGGTGATGATGGATGGTCCAACTTATTAGCACAAGTAAGGTGCTCAGGCCTAGCAATACCGAGATCGCTAGGCCCTGAAGAAACCAGAGGACTGATTTCTGAAGCCGCATTAGTTAACCGCATTACCCGTTACGGTGAAATCGATAGCGCCAATTGAAGCCGCTGGCCCGCTAAAAGCGTCGGTTGTCATAGAGACTTGCAATGTAAAGGGGTGTACTTGCTGCTGAAACAAAACGGGTAGGATTGAAACTATGGCGCCGCCAGTAGCATTACTGTCGATGAGCGACTGCAATGAAAAGGTTTGGGCCTGGCCGCTAGCAGTCGACGTTAGCACGACACTAACCTTAGCCAGATCAACCCCGTCGGGATTAGTTGGCGTACTGCTGACTCCGAGTTTGATTGATAGTGGCGTACCGCCGGCATTCTTTAGATATACAGGGTATCCTGGGCTGGGGGATAATGTACCACCAGGGATAACGTTCATGAAGGCTAGCCCAGACTGGGTATTTGAAAAGGTAGTGCCATCGCGGCTTACTACCAAATTTGCGGTAGCCGTCTGAATGGTGCTGCCGGTGAATTTTGATTGCCCTTGCAGCGCCGCGTAGGTTACGCCACTAAGTATTCCGAGAAGTAGCGCGATAAAGAGCGTTCCCCGAGCAATTGGATTAATAAATATTCGACGTTGCATACTGACTCCTTAGTTAAGTAGTCGTAGCATGGCAGCGGCCAGAATCTAGGTCAAAAGTTTACTGCAGGAAGTTAATAATTGGGCTATGTCGGCATTTCCCCAGTGATTTAACTAATCTGTTAAGTAAGCGTTAGCGACGATTAGCAGCAGTTAAGATTCTAAGCAGCGTATTCGGCGGTGATAGCTAATATATCGGCGCCGTAGGTTTCGGCTTTTTTAGGACCAAAACCAGGCGTACCCAGTAATTGTCCTGGTGTTTGGGGCGGCGTCGCCGCTAGAGCCACCAGCGTAGTGTTATGGGCTATCATAAACGGCGCCACGCCGTCGGCTTTGGCCCGCCGCAGGCGCCAATCTTTGAGTTTTTCGAACAGTTCGTCATTTATTTCGACGACTACTTCCCCGCTGGCAGTTAGCTGTTCGTCGTCGATATCGTTGACGGTTTTAGCAATGTCGGCCGATGCCTGGCGTAGGGCTGCATCGAAGCTGAATATTTCGGGGTGCATGGTAAAAGCGACGCGGTTAACGCCTTGCAAGTACAGGCCGTCTAGTGAGCGTACCCGCGATAAGGCCACATAGCCCATGCCCGGTGTGAAGGCTTTGCTGAGGTCGACTTCGGCGGCGTCAAGGCTCATACCCTGACTTTTGTGGATAGTAATGGCCCAGGCGAGTCTCAAGGGTAACTGCGATACTTCGGCTTTCACTTTCCCGTCTTCGTTGACACTCCAGCTATGTGGTTCAACATAAATAGTTCGCCCGGTTAACAATTCTACAATGGGCTTTTCGCCGCTGAAGCCAACTACGGTACCGCGGCTGCCGTTTACGAAACCCTCGGCAAAATTATTGGCCACAAACATTACCTCGGCGCCGACTTTAAGCTCCAATTTTTCCGGCGCGAGGACACTCTTCGTCAAGGCTTCAATGCGGGCTTTACTGCCCTTAGTGTCCATCTTAAATGTCTTACCCTTCGTAGTCAGTGCACTGAGGTGTTGCAGATTAATGCCTTCCACGTCGACGTTGTGGGCGTACAAACGAGTCAGCACCATGTCGGCTGGCGGTTTTTTGCCCATGCGTTCACCGACTATCATGCGGTGTTCGTCTTCTAAAGAATTGGAACGCATGGCTTCGAGTAAGTTAAGCAATCCGTCATGGCCTTCCTGACGGTGCTGCTCGGTGATGTAACATATTTTCGGATTGAGCTCGGCCCAGGCTTCGGAGGCATAGACAAAGTCAATTAGGCCGGGACCGCGAGTTACTGGCGGCAACTGGAATAGATCGCCGACTAAAATTACCTGTAGGCCGCCAAATGGTGCCGGACTTTTACGCAGAATTTTGGCTGTCTGATTGAGCATATTGAGTCGGGCACCGTGCAGCATCGACACTTCGTCAATTACCAATACATCAGTCGCGTTGTAGCGTTTAATTAATTTATCATTACCTTCTAGCCATTTTTCGTCATCGCTCGTTAAAAAGTCACGAATGCCGAGCCCGGACCAGGCGTGAATTGTTGTACCCCCAAGGTGGGTGGCGGCGATGCCGGTACTAGCCGTAACAGCCACTTTCTTACCGGCCCGCATCGCCCGTCCAACGAACTCATTTAAGACATACGTCTTACCCGCACCGGGTGCGCCCGTTAAGAAGACATTACTGCCCCCCATCATTACCGCTAACGCCTGCTTTTGCCTCATAGAATTCGAATTATAGCACTTCTTTAAGTAGCTTGGTTTCTTCGTCTTCTTCGGGCTTTAGTAGTTTCTTTTTAATGATTTCGTAGCGCTGCCCTGTTAAGGCCGATTCGTGATAGTCGTCGTTCATCAAATTAATGAACTTAGCCAGATCTTTATCGTCCATAATTATGATGGCGCCAGCTTCATCCTGCATTAGTTCAATTTCTAGGTCTTCGGCGTGCTGCAGCAATTCTTCCTGACGTACGGCGCCGGGAACAATTTTCTGCAACTTTTTAATTAAGCTCTTTTTATCTTTAATGAGCGTTTGCAGCGTATTGTCGCCGTCAAAACTGAGGCGGAAATTGGCTTCAATTTCGGCAATCTTAGACCTCGCAATGCTGGCTTCCTTGGCATCATAGCTAAACAACTGCTTAAGTTTAGTTTGGTTAAAGACATATAAATCCTGATCTAGGAGCAGCAACTGCGGATCGGTTGGGATGCGCACGGCGGCGTCAGCATCAAAGCCCATAAATTTGCCGCTGCGCAGCATCCAGCCGGTTTTGCCGCGCATAATGCTGCTCTGGGGCAATACTTTAAAGGTGTAGAACGACTTTTTCATCTGGGGGTGGCTGACTTTAGCCATTATTCCCTTTATGCGCTTGAAGTCGTGCTCTTCCTCAACGAACATTTCAATTTCGCTCGATTGGTGATTGATCCAGTTGAGCGTTTCTTTAAGCTTTTCGACATTATCTAATAAGGTGCGCTGCAACACCTTACTCTCGGCCTCGGCCTCTTCAAAGCCGCGAACAATGAGGCCTTCGGCGGCGCCATTGAGCACGTACTCCAGCATTTCATCTATAAAGATTGGCTCTAACTGTTTATTGAGTTCGGCGCCTAGATTTGTTTTGTAGACGACGTAATTTTTATTAATTAAAAATAACTCAATCTTTAGTTCATCTTTGAACTGTACTAAGTTATTAGCCCACGCGAAGACGTCACTCTCCTGATAATTTTTGGCGGCCGCACTGGGGGCTAAAATGTCAGCTGGCAATTCGTTAGCCTCGATACGTTCGGATTCGGGCACTTCTAAAACTGCGCTATCGGTATCCATGTAGTCTCCATTAAATTAGGTTTTTGGTTTTTGTTTAGTACTGCCTATTGTACTCGAGCTTTCGTCAAAAATCTGCTGTAAAATCTGCCGCTCCTAAGTAAACCGTAATGGTACCATCATACTCCGACTAAAAACGGGGAAATTAGGGCGCGAGCGAACGTCATCATAGGTGTACCCATGGCCCCTGAATTTTTTCATTTGTTCCGGCTGGGCTATACGATTATCGATCAGCCATCGGGCAAAGACACCGCGCATTATTTTGCTGTAAATGGGCACGACGCCAACTGTACCGTTTGGCTTAGTGTCCATAAACACCGGCGTCACTACCGGCAGTTTTAGTCCTGTCAGCACCGGCCTGGCGTACTCATCGGAGCAGCAATTGCACAGCCAATCGGCACAACGCGATTGCACGTACTCCATCAGACTGTCGCGCCAGAAATCATATAGATTGCGACGGTGGCCCACAGGCAGTGCTGCTTTCATTTCTAAGCGATAATTTTGTACGCCGTCGTACGGTCGTAGTAAGCCATAGAGTCCGCTCGCTATAATCAGGTGCTGTTCAGCCCAATCGGCGTCCTCCCGCGACATAGTGCTCGCTTGTAAACCTTTGTACACGTCACCGGTGTATGCCCGCAGCGCCGGTTTACCTGGAGCATCGACATTCCAAAGGCGGTAGTACTCTTGCACCGTCTTAGCCAAGGGCTTACTGACGCCCATCAGCTTCATAGTTTTGGTCGTGCTAAGTGTTCGCACCTTAGTAGCAATTTTGACGGCCTGATCTATAAATAATGGCTCTGTTGGGATAATTGGCCATGGGCAGGGTGAGTGGGTGTCCATGGTTTTAGACGGCGCTAATAATATAACAACTGAGCTCATTTTTTGGCGAGTTGCTGTTTACGGGCTTCATTGGCCCATAGATCGGCCAGTTCATTGCCAGGGTCGTTATTATGCCCTCGAACCCACGTAAGTTTAGCCTTAGAGGCTTTATACAGCGGACAGATTTCTTTAACGATATCTAAGTTCTTGATCTCGCCACCCTTTTTCTTCCAGCCGTTTTTTTCCCATGGTAACGACCAAATGGTTATAACTTTAATCCAGAATTCGCTATCGCTAAAAATCTCACACGGGGCGCCATTAGCGTCTTTGAGGGCAGCAATGATAGCCAGTCCTTCCATACGAATATTGGTCGTCGGAAATGGCTCGCCGCCGAGTACAGCCGGCTCCATGTTTTTAATGACTGAAAAGCCACCAGTTCCCGGATTTGGATCGCAGCTGCCGTCCGTGTAGTAGGTTATCATCTGCCCTCTTTTAGTTCTTTAATCACTTAATCATACCATCAGTTTGGATTGCATTTCGGTAATGGTTAAACTTGCAATAAAATGTTCTGAAATAACAGGGGCTATATATAGCGTCACGCCTCCAAGTATTGACACTAGATTTTAATCTAAGTATGCTTAAGATTGTGTGTTTTTTCTATGAGAGTGGATAAACACCGTGCCTACCCCTGTTATCTCAATACAAACAATAGAAAATATTAATGCATTTTGGATAACGATCTGGGGAATAAGGAGGGTAAATGAAAAGATTATTATTAACCGCGGCCGCTGTTGTGTCGACGCTAATTTCTACTGGTGGTTTAGCCAGTGCGAGCGCACCTAATAAGCACCCGATTAAGAAAGCGGCAGCAATTACGGCGCCAGCTGAGCCGGCACCTAAAATGGTCAATGTCCAAGACGGCGACTATCTTAGCAAGATTGCCGACGAACAGAATACTACGTACTTACGTTTGTATTATGCTAATACAGCCATTGCCAACCCAGACCTGATATTCCCTGGTGATGCTGTCCGTGTTCCAGAACCAACCGAAACTTTGGCTGCTCGTGAGTTGCCAGTTACGGCGCCAGTTGCTGTGCAAGAAAAAGTTGCAGCTGACCCGACGGTTGACACCCAGCCGGCAGCAGCAGTCGCGCCCCGCGCAACGCAGCGTCAAGCCGTTGCAGCCCCAGCAGTAGCTGGTGGTAGCGTTTGGGATAAGTTAGCAGCCTGCGAAAGCGGTGGCAACTGGGCTATAAACACCGGCAACGGTTTTTATGGTGGACTGCAGTTTACTACCTCTAGCTGGGCCGCCGTTGGTGGATCTGGATTACCAAGTAACGCCAGCCGCGAAGAGCAAATTGCTCGCGCAACCACATTGCAGTCTATGCAAGGATGGGGCGCCTGGCCCGCCTGTAGCGCAAAGCTCGGTTTATAGAGCCCAGCCTACACAATAAAAAGAGCCGGTTGATCCCGGCTCTTTTTATTTGAAAAACGTATATAGGTTAGTGGCTAAAAGATTAAATGCTCTCGTAGATCTTCTATACTAACACGTGTCTGCTCCGTGGTATCACGGTTGCGAATGGTAACGGTATTAGGATTGTCACCTTCAATAGTGTCAAAATCAATCACAACACAGTACGGCGTACCTATCTCGTCCTGACGACGATAGCGCTTACCAATGTTGCCGTTATCGTCCCACATGACGTTGCCATACTCTTTCTTCAGCGCGCCATAGACTTCCCTAGCTTTGGCAACCAG
>JACMNI010000027.1 GCA_014378615.1 Candidatus Saccharimonadota bacterium
CAAGACGCCCAAACTGCCAAAGATAAAAGTGGCTTCTATGGTCGGTCCCGGTGCCAAATCTGTAAATGAAGTAACTTCCCCCGAGCGGATCTATATACGGGTGGCAAGTACCAAAGACCAAGCGCTGCTAACCACGCTCAAGGCCACCTTAGATGAGTATCGCGGCTCAACAGAAGTAGTTTTGGTGCTTGGTGACGAAACTAATCGACAAGCTATCAAACTTCCGGCCGGTCTCGACCGCGAGAGTGAAGGTATGTTTAAACTGCGCGAACTAGTCGGTGCTGAAAACTTCAAGATCCACTAGAGCGCATTAACGGATGAGTCCGCTGGTTCGAGTGAGCACAAAGCCGACAGTGGCAATGACAACAATTATAAAATCAAGCTTAGGGTGTTGCGCCACAAATAATTCACCGTGGATAAGCAATCGTCGGAGATACAAACCATGACGGATTATAAATACTAAAACTGCGCTACTCGCAATCATGGTGACGGCGAAGGTCGTCCAGGTAGGCTGACCATTACCGCTCAGCAGCTGCATTCTAGATACCAGTTGCGTAGCTGGCTCTCTAGCCGGACTGCTGCTATCACTGGCACCAGCTACAGCAGCCGGGGATGGAACCGTAAAGCGTATAGTCGCAACACTGGTAGCTGGTTTGCCGTATTCGGCGACGATAATAGTCTGCTCGCCTTTACCTTGATAGCTAGGGGCTGTTGCAATGCCAAAGCCAACATTTTCATAGCGTTCATTTAATATGTTAGCCCGGTGTCCAGGACTGTTCATCCAGCCATTCACTACTGCTTGTGAGTTATTGAACCCATATGCTAGGTTTTCACCGGCTAAATCATAACTGTAGCCTGCCGCCGTGAAGAATGACCACGGTGCTTTGCCGTCAGGTGTGTTGTGAGACCAGTAATTACGGGCAGCCATGTCGTTGGCTTTGGTTTGAGCTGCGGCAGTTAGCAGCGGGTCGATCGTGAGGCTAGGTTCCTTAACGCTTTCACGCTGCTCATTTGTATACGTGAGAAGTGTCGAAGGGCTGTAATCGGTACTTGACCCTAAAACACCATGGTTAGTCCAGAGGCTATTAACGGTTAAGCCTAGGGCAACTACAAGAAGCATTGGAATATACGGCCAATACGACTGCGTATACTGTTTACTCTTGCGGTGATGCCCGGCCTGTCGCTTTTTATTGTGAGCCGGAGCTTTTGGTTTTGGTTTGGTGGAAAGGGCCATACTTTTTGTTTTTAGGATTTGTAAGCTGATTATACCATACTGTTAATGGTTATCAACAAATCGCCAATGATACATGGCCATGGCTGCGGCCTGCACGACATTGAAAGACTCCTTTTGCCCAAACATTGGTATAACAAGGGAGACATCACATAGGGCTAATACCTCGGGCTCTACGCCCTCAACTTCACGGCCGAGGATGAGCGCTAATTTAGGGGGAACGGTGAATTCGGCTAGACGTATTGCATCGGGTGTCAGTTCTAGCGCGCCTACGACATAGCCGTCGGCTTTTAATTTAGTTAGTAGTCGGGGAAGATCAGCCGTGCGCGACCAAAGTGGTTGAAGCTCGGCACCTAAGGCGGTCTTTTGGATTTGTTTGTGGGTTTTAGCCGAAAGATGCGGCAATCGGTCATCATTTGGCATTAGAGGATAGGGTGTGTAACCAGTAAGCATAACTTGAGCACCTAAACCTTCGGCCGTGCGCAACAGTGAGCCAACATTGTGAGCACTACGTAAATTGTGGGCTATTATAATCAAATCTTTCACTCGTCAATTGTAGCAACAAACAGCTGACGGGCCTTCTTATTTAGGCTCGCACGCTTTATACTTATGCTTAATGAGCCAAGATGCCCGCCTAGATGAAGAACAAGCCACCCTCCGCCGCGCGCGGGTGATTGGCATGAACTATATCGATACCAGTCAGATCAAGGACAAGGTTCTGTACAGGGACATACTTACTATTCCTGAATTGCAACAACTACGAATAATACCGCTACAAGCCGACGAGCATAATATTATGTTCGGCGTGACCACAACTACCTCGCAACAGACCATGACCGCTATTCGTCAGCGGTTTCAGGATCAACGGATTGCATTCGCTATCATTTCCGATACTGGCTACACCGATTATATGCGTCTGTATAATCCACCGGCGGCTGTTGTCTATCAGGATATTACTTTAAATCAAGCTGATAATGCTGTGCTGGTAGACCAGATATCTGGACTATTACAACAAGTTAGAGCCGACGATATGCTGGCCTATCTTGTAGAGCAAGCCCACCGTCTTAACGCATCCGACATTCATATTGAGACGCAAACCAATGATGTGCGGATTCGCTTCAGAATTGACGGTGTACTGCACCCGATAGCGACTCTATTCATGGACAAGTACCGGGTGCTGATAAGTGCCATTGCTAGCGCCGGAAACGTTTCCACTTCTGCTAGCGATGCGCAACAAGGCCACATTGCTCAAAAAGTAACGATGGCTGACGGCACGAAGGTGGACGTCAATGTTCGTCTGGAAACTGTCCCAACCATTAATGGCATGGACGTAGTGATGCGGCTCTTCAATATGAACGCCGATATGTACACACTCGAACGACTCGGGCTAAGTCCTACTGAACGAGCCGCCGTTGATGAGATTATAACCAAGCCAAGCGGCCTGGTTATGGTAGTTGGCCCAACGGGTTCTGGAAAAACAACCACGCTTTATTCAATGTTAAATACGTTAAATGTCGATAGCCGAAAGATCATCACTATAGAAGATCCGGTTGAGTACCAATTTCCCGGCATTACCCAGATATCGGTCACCACCAAACCCGGTGCCGAGCAAACCAACTTCGCCGACAAATTACGAGCGGTCCTACGACTCGATCCGGATATTGTCATGGTGGGAGAGATCCGTGATATGGATACCGCTAAAACGGCTTTACAGTCCGCCCTTACCGGGCACTTAGTATTAACGACGTTTCACGCTAGCTCGGCCGCGGCCGCTCTAACGCGTTTAGGTGACATTATTGGCCAAAATCCGTTATTTGTATCGGCTATACGTTTAGTTATGGCGCAACGCCTCATTAGAAAACTCGACGATACACTGAAGCAACCTTATGCACCGAGTGAAGCCGAATGGCGCACCATAAACACCGTGCTAGATACATTGCCGGCAGACACTCCGCGCCCTAATCTTGAAGGATTACAGCTGTATAAGCCTGGCAGTTCACCAGAGAACCCCTACGGTTTTAAAGGTCAAATAGCCATCCGCGAACAGTTTACGATGACCGATCAGTTACGCGCTTTGTTAGAGAAGCCAGAAACGGCGCTATCGGCGCAAAATATTGAAGCTGCTGCCGCCGCCAGTGGCATGCATACCATGTTGCAGGACGGGGTCCTTAAAGTTATAGCCGGCGAAACTACCTTTGACGAAATCTTCCGCGTTGTCGGATAAATACCTTTGTTAAGCAATTACATAGTGACTTAACAATAGGGTTGCAACAGATACAGAGTTGCTGTATAATCGTTCAGATATGCAAAGTGTAATCCAGAAAATCGAAGCCAAGTACCAAAAGTCGGCCGTCGTTGACGTTCGCAGTGGTGATACCGTTAAAGTGCACCAGAAAATTCGCGAAGGTAATAAAGAGCGGGTGCAGATCTTCCAAGGTCTCGTTATTCGTACCGGCAACAAGGGTGGCCATTTAAGTCGTATTACTGTCCGTCGCATCGCTAGTGGTGTTGGCGTTGAAAAGAGCTTCTTGCTCCACAGTCCTTTGGTAGTACAAGTTGAGGTTACCAAGCGTTCGAAAGTTCGTCGTAACTATCTTACTTACATGCGGGCTCGCACTGGTAAAGCCGCTCGTTTGACCGGTCTAGACTTTGACCGTCGCGCGGTTAACACCCTTCCGGCTGAAGAAGCCGTTATTGCCGAGGTTGACGCCGAAGTCGCCGAAGCCAGCGCTGAATAATATTCATTCTCGAATTGCTATAAAAACTCCCCATCGCCTGGGGGGTTTTTAATTGGTACACTTAGACTCATGATCACCGTGGGTATAGATGAAGTTGGGCGAGGTTGTTGGGCGGGCCCCCTAGTGGCTGGCGCTGTTGTCTTAGGGCAGCCAATTGCCGGCCTGGCCGATTCTAAAACTTTGTCCAAGCAACGGCGTGAGGCTTTAGCAATTCAAATAGAGACGGAAGCGTTAGCCTTCGGACTAGGCTGGGTGGCCCCGGCCTTTATAGACATGTACGGACTGACCCTAAGCGTCCAGCGGGCTATGCAACAAGCCTTAGCCGCCATCAACGTACCCTACGAGCAAATAATTATCGACGGCAATTATAATTACTTACCAAATGAGCCATTGGCCCAAACGCTAATTAAAGCCGATGCCAGCGTACCAGCTGTCAGCGCCGCCAGCATTTTAGCCAAAGTCGCCCGCGATAACTTCATGGTACTGGCAGCCAAAGGTTTTCCTGAATATGGGTTCGAGCGTCATGTCGGCTATGGCACAGCTCAACACTTGGCAGCACTGCAGCAACACGGCGTATCGGATATTCACCGTAAATCATTTAAGCCAATTCGTGCATTACTCAAAATCGCCGGGGAAGAGCATGCTATGGCTGTAAAGAAAATGGGAAATCATGTCGCCAACTGAAATCGGCCGTAAAGCCGAGATAGCCGCCAGCGCATATTTGGAAATGCGCGGTTTTACCATTCTGGAACGCAATTTCCGCCGTCCGCGCTGCGAGATCGATATCATCGCCCAGAAAGACGAGATAGTGCATTTTGTAGAAGTAAAATATCGCCGATCCGATGATCAAGGTAGTGGCTTTGACGCCATAACAAGTACTAAGCTACGCCAAATGGCGCGCGGCGCGCATATTTGGGTCGACGAAAGCAAATGGCGCGGCGAATATGTATTGTCCGCTATAGAAGTCAGTGGCCCCACTTATACCATAATGGGTTTTATTGAGAACGCGTTTTAGATTATTTTAGCCAGGCTTTAACGGCCGCTTCGTTTCGTTCGCGCCAGGCGACACGGCTGGTAATTTCCTGTTGTGCCAAAGTAATATCGCGGGTCAAAGCAACAATTGATTTTTTGGGTTCGAAAAATTCACTAAATTTGTCTAACTCCTCACGATGACTAAAGATACTGCCACCGTAGCGTGCAAAGTAACTATAGCTCTTGTCGCTGGCATATTCGACTTCTATCCAGCTCCAGTGGTCTTTGAGCCAGGTCCAGGCATCAGCTCGAGCATAGCGGTTACGGAGCAGCCATACATACCAGTGCATCAAATCTTGACGCCTGATTTCTGTGCCGGTGAGCATCTTCAAGATAGTATGGTATCGATCAGACTCTTTCACTGATGTTAGAGCACCGGCGTATTCGTCGCGGTCTTCAGCGCTACTTGAGCTGTTGTGTAGCTGGAGTAACTTATCAAAATCAGCTTGGCTGCCGTAGCGGGCAGCTATGAAGTACACGATGGATCGAGTGCTGGCTCCGAGGTCGCTAGGTTGTTTAAACACAGCAAACCGCTTGGCCCCTTCTTCTAGAATTGCCGGCATTTTGGCGCCAGCCGCCATGGAAATTATTAGGCCGCGGAGATGTAGCTTACTAGCATCATCGTCAGGCGCATCATCCCAGCCTAGTTCAAGTGCTAACGGCTCAACTAATTTGGCGACGATTGCATTTAGCTTAGCTTCGCTATCTTCGTCACCCTCTATTAACCGGCGGCTTTCGGCAATGGCTCCAGCAATGGCTCCCCAAACATTCTCACTAGTTTCACTTTTATAGGCTTGTACTAGTTCTAACAAATCGACCGTTCCACTGAACCCACCGCGTTGCAGCAGTGTATAGCCGTCTAACAACAGCAAGCGATCGATCGTACCGACTTTTCCGGCCTGGATTGCAGTCGTGATGTGGGCGCGGTGATCACTGTTTACATAACGCGGCAAACTGTAGCTTTGACCGTTGTGATTTAAAAGTAAGGCGCTATCGGGTGACTGTAAAGTTGCAACTGCACCCGATGATGTAAGTAGTTGCATATCTAATGTATTAGTCGCAGCTAAGGGTACTTGCCACGGTTCCTGAGTGCTCTCTGCTACGGCTGGATCGCTATAAAAGCGCTGCTGAGACAACCTTACTTCGCTGGTACCTGGCTGCCAATCAACGCTTATCATTGGATATCCTGGGTTGTTGATCCAATTAGCCATAAACGCACTAACGTCGTGGTCACTCGCTTTCGAAAGGGCCGCCCACAAGTCTTCGGCTTGGGTATTGCCATACTGGTGTTTAGTGAAGTAGTTTTGCAAGCCCGCCCGGAAGGCCGCTTCACCTATAAAGTGCATAAGCATATATAAGACGGTGCCGCCTTTGGCATACACTATCGACGGGTCAAATAAGCTGCTGATCTGATCTGGATGACTGACCTTGCAATGGATCGGCTGCACATCAGCCAGGCTATCACGTCGTTTGGCGCTAGCACCTTCGGTACTGACGAATTGTTCCCAGATGTGCCACTCAGGATAGATGGCATCGACTGCCCGGTACTCCATCATGTTGGCAAAACTTTCGTTGAGCCAGAGATCGTCCCACCACTTCATAGTGACTAAGTTGCCAAACCACTGGTGGCTTAATTCATGGGCCACAACCGTGGCTATGTACTGCTTTGATTCTATTGAGCCGCTAGTTTCGTCTAGTAACATAGCTACTTCACGGTATGTTACCAGGCCCCAGTTCTCCATGGCGCCGCTAGAAAAGTCGGGCAGGGCAATCATGTCTAATTTAGGCAAGGGATAGGGTGTCGTAAAATAGTCTCCAAAAAATTCTAAAGATTTTACGGCAACATCTAAACTGTGCTGGGTCATCTTCACATTATCGGGTGTGGCGTAGGTGCGCACTAAGACGCCGTCTTTGGTAGTAGCCTCCAGGTAGCCCAACTCACCATAGACGAATGCTAACAGGTAGGTACTCATCCGCGGCGTGGTCTCGAAACTGGTGATGCAAAGTTCGCCGTTAGTCCGTTGTTCTAGTACGGGAGTATTGGCTATAACGGTTTCGCCGGCTGGCGTCGTAAGCGTCAGGTCGAATGTCGCTTTGGCCTCGGGCTCATCTATACAAGGAAAGGCTTCGCGAGCATGATGGCTCTCGAACTGCGTGGCTATCAACTGCTTCTTCTTACCCTCATGTTTAAACTCGCAGGGGTAGATGCCGTGCATCGGCGTGGTAATAGTGCCTTCGAACTCAAGAGTCACGGTGTAGTTACCGGGGTATAGCTGCGCATCGGCGTGGAGTCGGACTTCATCAAAACTATCCTGATTATTGATGCGTGCCACAGGATATGATTGATCGCCCTTTTTATCATGCCTAACAATCGAGGCACTGATTACTTTAAGGCCCTTCTGATGGAGCGTGATACGTTCCGATGGTCGCCCCACCTTTTTGCCGGTAATGGATACTTGGCCGCTAAATTTCATACCTTCTCTATCGGGTACGAGCGAAAGTGCATAATTTTCCGGTTGGAACTGCTGGAATAGTCGGGTTACTGCCTTAGTCATAAAAGTATCTCCTCCACTTCAATGCCTTTAAGTGTAGCAGCGATAAGTTCCGGCGTCACTTATTCAATAGGATTGACATTACACCTTGGCAACGCTACTATATAAGAGTTACTCCGGCCAGCAGGTCGGATTTTTTCATACAGAGACCATGTGAGTCATAACAATAAGAAAGAAGAGTATATGGAACTAGATTTTAAACAATTGGCCCTCGCCATCAAAACAATCGCTGAAGAAAAGAACTTACCAGAAGAAGTTGTCCAAGAAGCCGTCGAACAGGCTTTGGCTGCAGCCTACCGTCGCGACTACGGTGACCGCGAGCAGGAAATACGAGTGACAATGAACCTGAACACCGGTGAAGTCGATGCCTACGTCACCAAAGAAGTGGTAGAGCGCGTTGGCGATGAAGCCTACGAAATTAGTGTCGCTGAAGCCGGACTAATGAAAAAGAATGCCGCTAAAGGTGACATGATCGAAATCCACGAAAAGGTAAGTAGCTTCGGCCGCGTCGCCGCTCAGACCGCCAAGCAGGTTATCTTGCAGCGCCTCCGCGAAGCCGAGCGCGAGATTGTCATGAACGAGTACGAAGATAAGATTGGCACCGTTATCAACGCTACTGTTTCTCGCGTTGAAGGCAACATTTGCCGTATCGACCTTGGCAAAGCCCAAGGTATCATGCCGCGCTCCGAGCAGATCCAAGGCGAGCGCTACTACCCAGGTCAGCGCATTAAAGTGTTCTTGAAAGACGTCGAGCGCGGTTTCCGTGGGCCACAATTAGTTGTATCCCGTGGTAACAAAGAATTTATAGAATGGCTATTCCGTGGCGAAGTACCAGAAATGGAAAGTGGTGCAGTTGAGATTAAGGGCATCGCCCGCGAAGCCGGTGTCCGATCTAAGATTGCCGTAGCAAGTTCGGTTCCGGGCGTAGACCCAGTTGGAACCTTTGTTGGCGGTCATGGAACTCGTGTTAACGCCGTTGTATCTGAGGTTGGTGAGCAGGAAAAGATAGATATCATCGTCTGGGCCGATAACCCGATTGATTACATCACCCAGGCGCTAAGCCCTACCAAAGTTAGCAAGGTCATACTCGATGAAGCTAGCAAAAAAGCCCGCGTGATAGTTCCCGAAGACCAGCTCAGCATTGCTATTGGCAAGAGTGGACAGAACGTTCGCTTGGCCAGCAAGTTGACTGGCTATGAATTAGATATCGAAGCTGATCGCTTAACCCAAGATAACAGCAGCGAAACGCCAAGCGCTGTCGAGCCAGCTGCAGCGGTTCCCACATCTGCTTCTGCTCCAGTACACGATGATACAGCTCCGAGCAGTCATGGTGTAATTGAAACTACTACCTTGCCAAAGCAGCCAAAGCTCAAGAAAAAGAGCGACCTGGAAAATAGTCTTCTAGAAGCTATTGAGCAACACGGCGAATAAGATGCCCGAGCAATGTCCGTTAAGACCGGGATTGGTGGTCAATCGAAGGCCAAGCCTCGAAACTATGGACTGGAATGAGGCCATTTCTGATAGCTGTCGGAACTGCCTAGGCACTAAACTAAATTTACGATTTGTTAGTACTGAAAGCACGACGGCGGACCTAACGTATTTTTATACCAAGGAAATTGAACGTGCTGAAAAGACATTAGATGAGGGGATCGGAAGAACTGGACTGGTTAGTCGCCAGGCTATCTTTAAGGCAGGACTTCGACTGTATGGCGCTGATAGCGAACCAGTTGTTGAATTTATCCAGACCGAGACTTTTGACTGTTTAGTACAAGATTAACTCGAGCGGAATACTATTGGTATTTCAACAATTAGCACTCTTGACCATAGAGTGCTAATTGGCTATTATGAATATATTAGTTATTTGACTAACTGTAGCCATTTAAATAAAGGAGAAAAACATGATGCCTAACTCTCCCGATTTTCAAGAATTTTTGAATCATCTTACAAATAATGCTTTGCAAAGCTTGAAGCACGCCGATGCCATTGCCCGGTCTTTTGGTAGCGCGTACGTCGGCACCGAACACTTATTACTGGGAGTGCTTGCCCAAGACGGCAGTATGGGCGGTAAAATGCTCGAAAGCGCCGGCGTCACACTCGACCGCGCACGCTTAGCCCTCAACCTTACTCCCAAGACACTCGTTATTAATATGGGCGCTAAAGGTCTGAGTGAAACCGCTAAATTAACACTCAAGATGGCCTA
>JACMNI010000028.1 GCA_014378615.1 Candidatus Saccharimonadota bacterium
CTTATTGCGGCGGCGCTTAAGATTAGCTACTTGTATACGGACGGCGTGTCGGTCTACTAGGGCCTGAGCGTGCTCTAAGCTGACCTGGTCGGTGGCCTCGGCCTTCATCTTTTTAGCGCGCTCCATAGCGGCTGCGGCTTCCGCTTCATTGATCTCGTCGGCATGGTCGGCTTCGTCTACAAGAATACGTAGTTTGTTATTTTCAACTTCAATGGCGCCACCATTTATGGCAAAAAACTCTCGCTGCGCGTCTGTGTCGCGAGCTTGGCGTCGCACAGCCACCACACCCGTTTTAGCAACCGCTATTAGCGGCATGTGGTGGTCGAGTATACCAATCTCACCGTCGAGGGTCGGGACAGTTACTTCATAGACGTCATCGTCAAATTTAGAGCCGCTAAGCGATACTAATTGAAAGTGCAACATTTAGGCTTTCTTTGCGGCCTTGTTAACGTCTTCAATGCCGCCCTTCATGTAGAAGGCGCTCTCTGGCTTATCGTCGTGTTTGCCTTCCAGAATCTCTTTAAAGCCCTGCACGGTGTCGCTCAGCTTGACGTACTGGCCGGCGTTGCCGGTAAACTTCTCGGCGACGAAGAATGGCTGGCTGAGGAAACGCTGTATACGGCGGGCTCGAGCAACGGTTTGCTTGTCGTCGTCTGACAGTTCTTCCATACCAAGGATGGCAATAATATCCTGTAAGTCTTTATAGCGCTGTAGAACACGCTGGACTTCACGAGCAACGTTATAGTGGTCTTCACCAACAATTTCAGGGTCGAGGATAGTCGAGTTAGAGTCGAGCGGGTCAACGGCGGGGTAGATACCGATTTCGGTCAGGGCACGGTTGAGGGCAATGGTTGAGTCAAGGTGAGCAAAGACGTTAGCTGGGGCTGGGTCGGTAAAGTCATCAGCTGGGACATATACGGCCTGGATAGAGGTAATGGAGCCTTGTTTAGTTGACGTAATTCGTTCCTGCAATTGTCCCATTTCCTGTGCCAAGGTTGGCTGGTAACCCACAGCAGACGGTAAGCGACCTAGCAAGGCCGAGACTTCGGCACCGGCTTGGGTAAAGCGGAAGATGTTATCGATGAAAAGCAGGGTGTCAGAGCCCTTGTCGCGGAAGCCTTCAGCAATCGTTAGGCCGGACAAAGCTACGCGCAAACGGGCACCTGGTGGCTCGTTCATCTGGCCAAAGACTAGGCTAGTGTTTTTGAGCACGTCGGCCTCTTCCATTTCGTAGTAGAGGTCGTTACCTTCACGGGTTCGCTCACCAACACCTGCAAAGACGGAGTAGCCGGAGTGGAACTTGGCAATGTTGTTGATGAGTTCCTGAATCAGCACGGTCTTACCGACACCGGCTCCACCGAAGAGTCCAACTTTACCACCCTTGGTGATAGGGGCGATGAGGTCAATAACTTTAATACCAGTTTCCAAAATCTCGACTTTTCCAGATTGGTCCATAAGCGGTGGTGGTGCACGGTGAATTGGGGCCGTTTCTGTAAATGTACCACCTTTGTTGTCAATTGGTTCGCCGGTAACGTTAAACATGCGGCCGAGAGTGGCGTCACCAATTGGTACGCTAATGGCAGCACCGGTGTCAGTTACGGGAGCACCGCGCTCCAGACCGTCGGTAGAACCGAGTGAGACGGCACGGACGCTAGATTCGCTAAGGTGCTGAGCTACTTCGAGTGTCAGTTCTTGGTCGCCGTTCTGTACCTTCAAGGCATTATAAATTGCGGGCAAATTGCCGCCTTCGAATGATATGTCTATAACGACACCAACAATTGCGGTAATTTTACCGGTTGCTGTAGTTGATTTGTCTTTCGTTGCTGTAGCCATTATTGTTCTCCTTGTATTTCTGCGCTTGGTTGTGGTGGTTGTGTAGGTTTCTGAAAATCTTGTGATACTAAGTGGCTCGTTTCGCTCGCAGGTCTCGGTTGAATACCGGCGGCCCGTTTCCAGAAATCATTGCCACCAAACAGTTGCATTGACGGCCGCTTTCTCGTAAGTGGCGCGCCAATTGCCGCAAACAGCCCGGGTGGAATTTGCCGTGGCCCGTCAAACTCCATCATGTGCTCTAGTCGGTCTAAATTACCCATTTAAAGCCTCCGCGCCACCGGTAATTTCGGCGAGTTCTTGGGTGATTGTGGCTTGGCGTGCAGTGTTCAGCTCAAGTGTGTAATCGTCTATAAGGTCTTTGGCGTTATCAGTAGCGTTTTTCATGGCTAGCATACGCATAGAGTGTTCGCTAGCCAATGATTCCAGTACGGCTTGCCAGACTTGGGCCTCAATTAATCGAGTGGTGACTTGCTCAATCACCGTCTCCACATCAGGTTCAAAGTTAAGCGCGACAGCTGGTGTAGCCTTATCGTCTATGCCGTCAGTTTTGGCGGGTAATAGCTGGATCTTCTGGGCTTCTTGTACTAAGTTCGATTTAAAATTAGTGTAGATAATTTGCACGTCATCAACGGTTTCGTCTTTGTAAGACTGCACCATCGTATTTAAGACTGGTCGAATATCATTAGCGCTGGGGTGATCACCGAGGGCTGAATATACTGCGACTAAGTCCACCGAATTCAGGCGACGGACGAACTGAGCCCCCTTGTTACCAATAGCGATAACCCGGCTAGCAACACCGGCATCTTGATCGGCTTTGATGCTCTTAAAGAGTAGTTTCAACGTGTTGGCGTTATATGCGCCAGCTAGACCACTGTTACTGGTAATGATGATGTACAGCCGCGCCTTAACGGGTCGCACGCGGAACAATGGCTCACGCGATACCTCTTTAACGATATTCAAACGACTGAGAAGCTCATAGGCCACATCACGGTAAGCCCGCGACTTGAACGCCTGGTCTTGCGCACGGCGCATCTTGCTAGCACTAACCAACTGCATCGCCTTGGTAATCTGGCGGGTACCTTTAACGGACTTGATCCGTTGTTTAAGCGCAATAGTGCTAGCCATCTACAATTAGGCCTTTTCTTCCTTAGCGTCGGGAATGTAGCTACTAGCTACGCTCTTAGCAACCTTGAGGATTGCTGCTTGCTGTTCGTCGGTAGGCTTATCGCCGGTGTTTACAGCCTCAATAACCTTCGTGTGTTTCGCTTTTAGCTCGCGGTGGAGGGCATCTTCAGCGGCTTTAATCTTTTCAAGTGGTACCTTGTCGAAAGCACCGGATGTGGCAGCTAACAGGGAGGCGTACATTTCCCAGATTGAGTACGGAGTGTACTGTAGCTGCTTCAAAAGCTCGGTTAAGCGCTGACCGCGTTCGATGGTCTGGCGAGTTTCGGCGTCGAGGTCGGTTGAGAACTGGGCAAAAGCGGCTAATTCACGGAACTGGGCCAGGCTTAGCTTTAGTCCGCCACCGACGGCTTTAATAGCTTTGGTCTGGGCGGCGCCACCGACACGGGAGACAGATAATCCTACGGAAATAGCCGGGCGAATACCTTGGTAGAATAAGTTGGTTTCTAGGAAGATCTGACCATCGGTAATTGAAATGACGTTAGTAGGAATGTACGCGGAAATATCACCGGCTTGGGTTTCGATGATTGGCAGGGCGGTCAAAGAACCAGCACCGAGTTCATCGGATAACTTTGCAGCGCGCTCCAGCAAACGAGAGTGCAAGTAGAAAACGTCACCAGGATAAGCTTCACGGCCCGGTGGACGGCGAAGCAATAATGACATCTGGCGGTAAGCGGCAGCGTGCTTAGTCAGATCATCGTAGATTATCAGCGCGTGCTGGGCGTTATCACGGAAGTATTCACCAATGGCCGCACCGGTGTAGGGAGCCAGGTAGAGCATAGCGGCGGGGTCGGCCGGGCTGGTGGCGACAATTATTGTCTGGTCCATGACGCCTTCGCGCTTCAGGCGCTCCTGCAGGGCAGCCACCTTAGAAGCTTTTTGACCAATGGCAACATAGACGTTAATGACCCCGGTCTTCTGGCGGTACTGGTTAACCATAGTGTCGACGGCGATGGCGGTCTTACCGGTTTGGCGGTCGCCAATGATTAGCTCACGCTGACCACGGCCAATCGGCACAATGGCGTCGATGGCAATTAGGCCGGTCATAAGCGGTTCGTGGACACTCTTACGATCGAGCACACCGGGAGCAGTTCGCTCAACACGGCTGTTTTGCTTCGTCTTAATGGCGGGGCCACCGTCCAAGGGGTTACCTAATGGATCGACCACACGACCAATAAGCTCAGGACCGACTGGCACTTCCAGCACTTTACCGCTCAAGCGCACGGTCGCACCGGCCTTGACGTTGCTATCTTCGCCAAGCAATACGGCGCCAATTTCGTCTTCGCCTAGGTTTAGGGCAAACGCAGTAACTTTTTGGCCGTTAACGCCGTCAATTTCGAGCATTTCGTTAAAACCAGCCGAGGACAGGCCATAAATCCAGGCCACGCCGTCACCAACGCGGGTAACGACACCGACGCTCTCGACTTCGGGGCGGTTTTTGAGCTGGGCAATCGCTTCGCGAATGTCGCTCGACAGTTCATTAATAGATAATTCGGCCATAGACTATTCCTTTCCTTGGACAGTAAGCTGCTTAAATCGATTTAATTTGGCGCGGACACTTAGGTCCAGCTGTTGGTTTGCTAGTTCCAGTCGGACACCACCAACTACAGAAGCGTCGTGCCGTTCGGTCACAATAACGGTTTTGGCCGAAGGGTACAACGCTCGGACTTGCTGCTCAATTTCGGTTCGCACAGTGGCGGTAAGTGGGTGGGCGGTAAGCGCAGTCACTTCCACAATGCCATTATCGGCGCGGAACTGCTTAACATCGCGCATGAGCGAGTTGAGTTCAGCGGTACGGTGTTCCGCCAGCAGGTAGGCGGCAATTTCGTTGGCGAACTGAGGTTCATTAACTGAGCCTAGCGAGCGCTTAGCGAGGGCTGCAGCAACTTGGTGGCGGGGCGTCTTCATCTAGGCCCGTTGTCCTTTTAGGACTCGGTCCATGAGGGCGGCATCTTTTTTATCATCGAGCTTTTCGTCTATGATAGCTTCGGTGGCGTCAGATACTAGCGCAACAACTTCTTTCTCAATCTGCTTTCGCAGACGAGCTGCGTCCTGCAGCGAACGGGCTTCGGCTTCTTTTACTATGTTATCAGCCTTTTCCTGGGCTTTGCCTTCGGCTGCTCGCACGGTTTCACGCGCGGCGTCAGATGCGTCGGCTACAATGGCGTCGGCTTTTTGGCGTGCTTCGGCCATAGCTTTCTTGACCTTGGCATCGAGAGCAGCGCGCTCTTTTTGCATTTCTTCACCCAGTTGTACGCCACTTTCAATGGTCTTGCGACGCTCGTCTAAGACTTTCAAGATAGGCTTGAAAGCAAATTTACGCAGTACCAGGTAGGCAAATAGAAACGTTAGCAGCTGAATAATCAGCGACGAGCCACTAATACCCAAAGCGCCAATACCAGACTCGCTGGCAGCTTCTCCAAAATTAGTTAGGGGTGGCATCATATTTCTGTAATTTCCTTATTTGCGGGTTATTTGACGATGAAAGTTGAGGCGAAGGCAAGCAGTCCAAAGAGCTCGACAATAGCGACAAACACAAGTGCTTGACCAAAGAACTTAGCGGCTTCCGGGTTGCGGCCGACGGCTGCAAGATAGTTTCCACCAATAAGACCAATGCCGATCGATGGACCAATAAATCCAAGTCCGACCATTAAACCTTTTCCTAAGACTGCTGTGTTGACTGCTTCTGCAAGTAGTACCATTATGTTATTCTCCTTGATTAGTTACTTATAATTATGACACAAATAAGTGATATTTCACACTTTTCACACCGCCTCGGCATGAACATTTGTGGCCCCAGTACCTAGCTCCTCAACGCCATCGTGCCCGTGGTCGGACGCGTGGTTGACGGCAATTGCCAGATACATAAGGCTCAGGACAGTGAAAATGTAGGCTTGCAGGGCACCAACGAAAAGTTCCACCAATGTAAATGGTAGGGCAGTAATCGGCGCTGCGAATTGACCGAGGTAGGTAAAGACGGCAATAACAATTTCACCAATGGTGACATTCAGAAAGAGACGAAGCGACAGGCTAAATACACGGGTAAGATCAGTAAACATTTCCAAAATACCAATAACTAAATAGAGTGGATTAAGCGGACTACCAATAAAGAAGTGCCTTATATATGGAACGATGCCGCCTGATTCTCTTATAGAAGCAGCGTAGACGAAAAGCATGGTGAATATACCGGCCGCTAAGGTTCCATTAAGATCGGCAGTAAAGGGTCGGAAGAGGGGCGATTCGCCAACTACAACCGATTCACCAACGCCAGGAATAAGCCCAAGCCAGTTACTGAGCAGTATAAAGAAAAACAGGGTAACAAAAAACGGCACATACTTACGGCCCTTGCTTTTGTCATCAAAACCACTAGTAACCAGGTTAGTTATAAAGTCGGTACCGGCTTCCACAAACTGGATAATTCCCCCTTTGGGTTTAACGGTTACCTGGCGAGCCACCCATATCAGCAGCCCGACAATAAGCGCCGTGCAAATCCAGCCGTAAAAAATCGAGTTAGTTATCTGCACACCGCCGAGCTCAAAAACAGCCCCAGGAGCTACATGGATGCTAGGGCCTGCTTCGGCGGCAAATTTAGTTAGGAGGTTGATCATTTTTTAGGTGGTGTCGCTTTCGTTCCTGCAGCGTCGGCTGCGTTATCTGCCATCATGTAGACGTTTAAGTCGTTCAAAGCCCGTTTAATTATGAGGACCGATCCTATAACTGAGAGCGTAAGGCCAACAAGTGTTAGGTAAGGATCAGTTTTGAAATGGTTGTCTAGTTGGTAGCCACCAACTGTGGGCACTAGTACTGCAATCGCCATTTGCCAACTTAAACTAAGCATAGTGCCGATAAAAAGTTTCTGCGACACATCGTCGACAGCCGTTTTTTTGGCAGGCACAGTTTTTCCCATTCCCATCTAGTATACCAAGAGTTACAGCGGTAGTTCAATAGGACGCGCCTAGACAGTATTGGGAAGGTGATATAATAGGTTTATGAGCAACCCCACAGTCACCGTATATTCAGCAACCTGGTGTGCCTTTTGCCACGCCGCTAAAGATTATTTTGACAAAAACGGCGTCAAATATACCGATAAAGACGTCGAGGCCGACCCTAAATTTGCCGAAGAATCGGTAACCAAAAGCGGTCAACGCGGAATTCCCGTTATAGAGATAAACAACACTATCATTGTCGGGTTCGACCGTCCCAAGATCGACGCCGCACTTAAGAACTAATTCTTCCGCACAACTCGCTAACTATTTTATGCTAGATATATTACATTGTATCTTGGCTCCATCTGTTATAATCCAAAATTAGTAACAGATGAGAGGCGTTTCATGATATCTACAAGACCTACCCAGCGTCATGACCATTATCCTAAACCGGATGAGGCTGATAGTGTGCCTATGCAAAATTTGCCAAACCAAGTAGAGACTAATGCGATTGCTGAGCAAACATTCGCCCCTAAAACCGATAGCGAGCTCTTCTACGACATACTCGCCGCAACAGATGCGACGGGGCATACTGCAGAAACAATTGATTACTCAAATCAGCCTAGCTTTACCCGCTGTGCGCACACAGTTCTAAACAATTACTACATGAATCGCCACAGAAGTGAATGGGAAGCCGGTACGAAGAATGCTATTGCCAGGCCACTACCTTTACAGTGGGTCAGCTCAAGGATAGATACGTATTATGCATCAGTGCATAAGGGTTCGGATGATAGAGTGCACCAAGGTACGATCCTAAACTTACGGAATACACACACACCTACTGCTCAAAGATACGCCCAAGCTCTGCCAGAAATAGCGAGTGCTTTCGAAATTAAGTCGATGTTTGAACAAGCAGGCCACAAACTAGCTGCTGACGCTATGAGCGATTTGTTAGTGGTATATGGCATAACTTTGCATTTCCTGCAAGAAAAACAGCGGCAGCAACAACAGTTAAAGCAAGAAATAGCCGCAAGAGCAATCCAACATACAGTTAAAACAACGGAGTAAATTATATGGCGTTTGAAGATTATAAAACAAAAGATTCTGTCGTGGTGGTATACACCGGCGACAGTAAAGGTAAAACCAGCGCCAGCCTTGGCCTTATGACACGCGCACTCGGTAACCGCTGGAACGTTGCCTTTATACAGTTCATTAAATACTGGGGAGTGGGCGAGCACGTTTTCATCAGAGACATCATGCCCATATATAAAGACCAGTTGCATTTTTATAAAGGAGGCAAAGGTTTCTATAACGCCGGCGACTTAAGCGAGCAACACGTTAGCGAAGAACAACACAAGCAAGCAGCCGAAGAAACTTTTACTGAAGCCTATACCGCGGCTACCAGCGGCAGATACGAACTTGTCATCTGTGATGAGATCAATAACGCCGTCCACGATGGCTTACTAAATGAGGCACAATTACAATCGCTCATAACTGATCGGCACCCAAAAACCAGCCTCTGCCTAACCGGCCGCAACTTCCCGGACAATTTAATATATCTTGTAGACATAGCTTCTGAAATGAAAAAAATCAAACATCATTTTGACGATAAATTCTTAGCAAATAAGGGGATTGACTTTTAACTGTATACTAAGAGTAATATGGCATCGCAATACTTCGCTGAGACATATTTAGAGAAGATAAACTATTTTATTGTAGAAACAGCAGCTATTTCTGCTCAACAACTGCAGTGGCTTGGTTTTATGGAAAAATGGGTGACGCTTGAAGAACATGTAGCAGCAGACGAGCGAGTTAAAACTACTATAGACGATAATGTAACAGCGTTGTGGACTGCTGTCGAAGACTTTGCTACTCAAACTGGCAAAAGGGTTGTAGTTGCAAATCCTGTTTCTAGAGAACCTTCACCCGTAGAACGATTCAAGTTCTGCTCAAAAACTGCCACGTACCAAGTCGGAATATTTACTCCCGCTCCATTATTGGTGCCGTTGGAATCGCCTCTCTCGATGCAAGACAGTTTGTTACAATACAGCTATGATAAAACCAAAACTTTTTCTGTTGGTTGGCTACCCGGGAGCGGGCAAGACAACAGCCTCCAAAGTTTTGGAAGAAGCTACGGGCGCCACACACCTTTGGGCTGACAATGTTCGCTGGGAAATGTTCACGCAACCGCATCATACCGCCCAAGAGAGCCGTGAGTTATACGAGCATTTGAACGATCAAACCGCTCAGCTCTTGAGGTCCGGCCGAAGCGTCATCTTTGATACCAATTTTAATTACCGTGCCGACCGCGATTACTTAAGACATATTGCCGAAGAGAACGGCGCGGAAACGTTCTTGATATGGCTGACTACACCTTTAGAAATCGCACATGAACGCGCCGTGCATAGCGACACGACTCGCAATGGTTACACGGTAAATATGACCCACGAAATGTTCGAGAACATTGTGTTTAAGTTAGAAGAGCCGACAGAAGATGAAAATCCCATTAAATTTGATGGCACCAAACTTGACGTCCAGCAGCTAAAAGCGCAGTTTGGTAAGCATGCGGAGGCACCCACCAAGACACTTTAAGCAGCGGCTACTGGGCATTTCCCTGATCTGTATACCAATTATCGCAGTAGTTTTCTACGTTCAAGCTAACAACCACATAAGTACCATTATCAAAGAAAATCGGCCCGGGTATTATGCGGTAAGCCATTTTGTAGACGGCGATACCATTGCCGTCATCATGCAGGGAAAGGAAGAAAAAGTCCGCTTTATAGGTGTTGATACCCCGGAGACACACAAGCCCCATACCCCGGTGCAGTGTTATGGCCCGGCTGCTGCCGCGCATACTAAAAATGTGATAGGTACACAGCGCGTTCGCCTGGAAGCGGATAGACTCAGCACCAACCGTGATCGCTACGACCGACTGCTACGCTACGTCTATCTGGCCGATGGCACTCTACTGAATAAGGCCATAATTCAGAACGGCTACGGTTTTTACTATCCGTACTTTCCGTATACCAAAGCCGAAGAATTTAAGGCTGCCCAGGAATTAGCGCAGGCCGGCCACAGAGGCCTCTGGGGCAATTGCAACCCAATCAAGAAAGGCGAGGGTTATGAGTCAAACGTCGCGACATAATCGCTAATCTACGAACGTAGCCGGGTTAACACGCAACGCCGATCGATCATTAAACATGTTATAGACAGACAGGTTGCGGTTTTCGGAGTCGTAGCACCTATACAACAAACGAATTAAAAAATAGTTGACCATAACTAGTGCTATAACAGGATACATCCGTCGATGATAGTTTAATCCATGGGCCCGATACGTCGACGGGCTAAGCCAAACATAATGCCAAAAGTCTAAGATTTTATTATCGGCGCGTCGGCTAGAAACGGTAGCCTGCAGGTGACTGGCAAAGTCTGTGTTGCCACCTTGATGGGCTAAGTGAATCGCCAGATCAAAGTCTTCGTGCAGACCGCTTTGCGCACAAACAAGTGAGCGAACCTTTTGCCATGAGGTGCGACGCAAACCCATATTGGCACCATATAAATAGGACCTTCGTCCCATACCATTGGCAACCCAGATACGACAACTGCGATCTAGCCAACCAGCGAATCTTCGCCACGGTAAATCATGATAAGTAACAGCGCCACTAACAGCGTCTAAACTTTCGTCGGCAAATAATTGTTGTAATGAGGCTACCCAATCGGCATTAACAACTGTATCGGCATCAATGCGGCCTATAACATCGCCGGTGGCAGCGTCAAAGCCCTTGTTGCGAGCGTGGACTACACCTTGACGTCGCTGGCGTAACACAGTCACGAAACTGTACCGATTGGCAACCGTAATTGTATGGTCGGTCGAATTATTATCGACCACAATTACCTCGTAGGGTGTCACCGTTTGGTCCGCAATTGCGCTTAAGCAAGCCGCCAAGTGCTCACCCTCGTTGTATACTGGGATAACAATACTAATTTTCACTACTTACATTATATATGCAAAAGCTTAAAAGAACTTGGAAACGAGCCAATATTACCCAGCGCGTAGGCCTGGCTTTATTGGCTTTACTGCTTATTACTACTGGTACAATGTATGGGATCTCCCGGTGGTATATGCACTCAGTTCAGAGCAAGCCGTACACCCTCGGTACCAGCTTTATCCCAGATTACGCTAGCTACTTAGGGGTCGACCCGAAGGACACTATGGACGCCTTATTAGGCATTGGAGTAAAGCATCTTCGTTTAGTTAGTTATTGGAGCGACTACGAGCCCGTACAGGGGCAGTACGACTTTACGCAGCTAGACTGGCAGTTCCGTAAAGCCGAGGCCGCTAATGCCAAAGTTAGTCTTAGTGTCGGGTTGCGCCAACCACGCTACCCCGAATGTCATGCTCCAAGCTGGGTCGATACCACGAAACCGAGTGAACAATGGCAGCCAGCGTTAGAAGGGTTCATGACACAGGTTGTGAATCGCTATAAAGACAGCCCGGCACTCGATACCTATCAGATAGAAAACGAATTTTTCCTAAAAGGCTTTGGCATCTGCACCAACTTTGACCGAGCCCGTTTAGTCAGCGAGTACAATTTGGTGAAAAAACTAGACCCTAAACACGCGCTTATAGTGAATCGCAGCAACAACGGCATTGGCCTACCGCTGTACGCACCTACACCCGACAGCTACGGCATATCTATTTATAAGCGAGTCTGGGACGCAGGGTTGACCCACCGTTATCTCGAATATCCATTCCCAGCCTGGTACTACGGCTTCTTAGCAGGCGTACAGAAAATACACGATGGCCGCGACATGATTGTCCATGAAATGCAGGCCGAAGCCTGGGCGCCTAACGGCAAAGAAGTACCGGAAATTAGCCTGGCCGAACAGAATAAATCGATAACTGCCAAGCGCCTAAAAGACCGCTTCACCTATGCCCACGCCACGGGTATGCGCACCGTCGACATGTGGGGAGCTGAATACTGGTACTACCGCAAACAGGTGCTCAACGACCCCAGCTTGTGGACTGTTGCTAAGCAAGAGTTTGCCAATGACCAAAATTGACGCAGCTACATTCGGCGTAACGTTTTCGCTGAAGCAATGCCGCAGTTTTGGCCTTGACGGCCCGGAAACTTTGGATTGGCTGATTGATGGAGCCGGCTTCCGACGCTTCCGCCTGATGAGCTACTGGAATGAGCATGAAAAATCCCCGGGTAACTATGATTTTGCACCGCTCGACTGGCAGCTAAAACGGATTGGCAAGACCGGTGGCGCGGTAACGCTGTGTCTTGGTGCCCGTCAGCCGCGTTGGCCGGAAAATCACTGGCCCAACTGGGCCTGGGAGCTGCCACTTGCAGAACGTTCGGACGCGCTGCTGAAATACGTTAAAACGGTTGTGGAACGTTATAAGAACCAGAAAGTCATCATCAGTTACCAGTTAGAAAACGAAGCGTTACTGAATAACTGGGGCGAACGCTCGGAAGTAAATAGAGCCCGCTTGCTACAAGAATTC
>JACMNI010000029.1 GCA_014378615.1 Candidatus Saccharimonadota bacterium
AATATTCCAAGCAAACAGCTGGCCATGACCGGCCAGTTCAGGCTGTTTAAGCAGGCTGTTGCGCTGCGCGAGTATGCGTTTGTATTCGCGCCTTAGCGTACCGTAGCCCGGCTCAGTTTGCTCCAGGAGGTCATCGAGGTAACTGCGGCGCTGTTCGGGCGAGCCCGATAGTAGCTGTAAATGATTGGGTTCAAACAAAACTACCGGTAATTTATCTTTTAGCGACAACCGCCTTATTACTTTGCCGCCGAACTCATATGTCTTAGTAGGGCGGGGTTCGAGAACTATTTTCATGGTGCGGCCGCGATCGTTGGTGTCGTGACTATCGAGCCGGGCCCATGGTTGGTCGCGCTGTACCAGTTCGCCGTCGCTCACGCGATACGAACTCCCCGCCGCCAATACTAGGATAGCTTCGAGCAGGTTGGTTTTACCACTGGCATTCGGGCCCACGACTATATTTACACCCGGCTGGAATTCAAAGGAGTCATCGGTATAGGAGCGGAAGTGCTGCAGGCGCAGGTCGGTAATCATGGATATAATATTAGTATAGCGGGCGGCCTTTGTTTGGGACAGGTATCAAACGAGTCGGACCATGGCGAACCCGGCGTATAGTTTTAGCCCTTCAATGGCATAATGACGTGCTTGTAATCGTCATTAGCGGCGTCAGTTAATAGTGTCGCTTCAAGTTTGCCGTTGAAGCCAAAGGTTACTTCGTCACCACCGAGGGCATTGAGGGCATCTAGCAAATACTTGGAGTTGAGCGTAATGCTGGCGCTACCGGTGGCTTTAGCTTCCGCTTGGGCGGTATTTTCACCGAGCTGTGAGGCCACCGAACGGATACTGAGGCTCTGGGCGGCTTCATCGACTTCTATAGTTATACTGCCGGCGCTCTCGCGGGCGAATAAACTGGATACTTTAGTAACGTTTACGAAGTCGGCGCGCTTTAACGTGGCCGAAGTAGCAAAAGTAGATGGAATCAATTTCTGGTAATCGGGATATTTACCTTCTACTAAACGGGTGACGAGTTCAACATCACCAACCTGGAATAAAATTTGCTGGTCGTCGTGCGTTACCTGAACGGCATCGGCGCCGTCGCCAATAATACGGAGCAGGTCTTGCATGGCGGTAGCTGGTACTAATAGCCGGACGTCTTCGGTGTTGTTGTTCAGCTGGCGCTCGGCTAAGCGGTAGCTGTCGGTGGCGGCCATGTAGAGGGCACCGTTGGAGGTGTGGAGTAAAACTGCCGTTAGGACTGGGCGAGTTTCGTCATTAGAGGCTGCAAAAACAACTTGCTGTAGCGTTTTCTTTAGTAATGCGCCGGGAACAGTCCAACTCTGGCCACTGGTAATTGCCGGCATGACAGGGAAGTCATCGGCCATAATGCCGTTTACCGTCGACTGGTACTGATCGGTGGTAATACTGAGTTTTGTTTCTTTTAGTTCCAGATTAATCACACCGGATGGCAGACTAGAAATGAAGTCCTGCATTAAACGGGCAGGGACAGTAATGGAACCTTCTTCAGAAACCTTGGCGCCAATGTAGTGGGTAATGGCAATATCAAGATTGGTAGCCGAAAGACTTAAACGGTTGTTACTGGTTTTGATAAGTACGTTAGCTAGTATCGGCAGTGCATTACGCGTATTGGCAACTCGCGCCACAGAGCCTAAAGCGCGGTTAAGGTTTTCTTGCGTTACTTGCAGTTTCATATACACAGCTCCCTATGAGTTATTCTTAATTTAAACTTATCGTGGTCTTTATTGGTGGTGTGGATAGTGGGTAAAACTCGACCCGTAACAGATAGAAAACGATCAAAAAAGTAGTGCACAAGACCGAGTACAAAAGTAGGGGTAACTAACGTATAAGTCCTAGAACTGTGCACATGGCCTTGGTGGAGCGGGCGGGAGTAGCGGTATAAGTCGGCAGGCGCATGGAGCAGTATGCCCAGGCCATGCACGGCTTGTACACAGTATGTAAACACGGTGCGGCTACGCATACAGGCGCTCTTTAATTTCAGACAACGTGGAACGCAGGTCGGCGTCGAGCTGAGACTCTTTAGTAATCTTCTCGACCGAGTGAATGGCCGTCGTATGATCTTTACGCCCAAGCTCGCGAGCGATTTTAGGAAAGCTCAAGTGCAATTCACTACGGAGCATGTACATTGCAATCTGACGGGGAACAACAATATCCTTGTCACGTTTGGGGCCCAAAATATCTTCCATCGGAATTTGAAAGTGCTTGCAAGTGCGCTCAATTATTTGCTTGGCGCTTAAGTGCTTTGGTCTAGTTTTAGTTGAACCAAGCAAACTGCCGGCGACCGTCAGCGATGGTTCCAAATTACGCATTTCACAAAAAGCCAACAATTGGTTTAGGGCACCTTCCAGTTCGCGAATGTTGGTCTGGATGTGGTTAGCGAGATATTCGACAACATCGGGCGGCAACTCGACTTCATGGGTCTGGGCTTTAGTCTGGACGATGGCGCAGCGCGTTTCGAAGTCAGGAATCTGCATATCGATGCTCATGCCCCAGGCAAAGCGGCTCGCCAGGCGCTCTTCTAGAGTAGAAATATCTTTCGGCGGCTTATCGGAGCTGATGATAATTTGCTTATTACC
>JACMNI010000030.1 GCA_014378615.1 Candidatus Saccharimonadota bacterium
ATCTGTTTTTGGTCTTCATCGAGAATAGCAAATATTAGCGACTCAATTCCCTCTTCGTCGAGCGCATCGGCCGACGTTACTGGCAACAGTGCGCCGTCAATTCTGAGCATTGGCGGCAGCCCAACCTGAAGGTGAAGGTCCGAGGCCTTCTTTTTAATAACTTCGTCGAGTAAAATCTCTATTCTTGGTTGTACTTGCATATTAGGCCACCCCCCTGGCGATGTTTTGGTGTATCAGTTTTAGTTTCATGTTAAGAACTCCCTATGGCAGCTACCCGGTTAATTTCCTGGATAGTGGTAACACCTTGGAGCGCTTTCAGATAACCGTCTTCGCGCATCGTTACCATGCCCTGCTCGCGAGCCAGCTCCTGAATTTGAGAACTGGTCGATCTTTTAAGGATCAGGTCTTGAATCTCAGTTGTGATTTCGAAGACTTCGTATAGGCCCATCCGCCCCTTGTACCCCTTAGGAGTCGCTGGCGTATCTTTGCCTCTGTGTAAAGTATAAGCGTTTTGATCGACAAGAGGCAAGCTTTCGTAGCCGAGGTCCTTGGCTACGTCGGCCATTTCTTTGTCTGACTTCGGTAAGAAATTGCCGAGGGCCGCTTTAATAGCCGCCGTTTCATTCTGATCGGACTGATATTCTTCCTTTTCGCCGCTGATGCGTCGCACCAAGCGCTGGCCAATTACCGTGTGGACGGTGCTGGCAATCAAAAACGGCTCTATGCCCATGTCGAGTAGCCGCGGCAAGATGCCGGCGGCACTGTTGGTGTGGAGCGTACTGAAAACTAAGTGCCCTGTTAGGGCCGCTTGAACGGCCAGCTGGGCGGTTTCTTTATCGCGAATTTCCCCGACCATCACCACATCGGGGTCTTGTCGTAAGATAGATCGCAAACCGGACGCAAATGTTAATCCGACCTCGGCGTTAACCTGAATTTGATTGATACCGTCCATCTTGTATTCAACCGGGTCTTCGAGCGTAACGATATTAATAGAATCGTTCATTATTTCTTGAATTAAGGCGTATAGCGACGTGGACTTACCCGAACCAGTTGGCCCGGAGGTTAAGATCATGCCATTAGGGCGTTCGAGGCCTCTGCGAATGGTGCGCAGGGCGCGACCGTGGTAGCCCATGTCTTCCAGATTGAGCGTGGTGCCGGATTTATCAAGCAAACGAATAACCACTTGTTCGCCCCAAACAACCGGTGAGATAGCTATACGGAGGTCAATACCATGACCATCGACCATAACGGTAAACTGACCGTCTTGCGGTATGCGGTGCTCATCTATTTTCAGGTTCGAAAGAATTTTTATACGTGACACCAAGGGTGGCTCGGTCGATTTGGGCAGCTTCATTATTTCACGTAAAACACCGTCAATCCGGCACCTAATTTTGAAATCTTTCTGCGATGGCTCCATATGTATATCGCTCGCCCGGTTCTTGGCGGCGTACTCTAAGATAGCCGACAAAGCCTTACTGATTGGCGAATCCTGTACGATAGTTTGGACTTTCTTCTCTTCACTTACAGGCGCAGTGCCGCCTTGTATCTCTAACTTAGTGTTAGTGTCCATTACGTCGGAAACATCGCGCTCAATGTCTTGCTGGTACTGTTTTAGCACATTGCGAATGCCGGTTTCACTAGCAGCATAGACTTTAAGGCCGCGCCCAGTTTTATTAGACAAAAAGTCGACGGCCTGAATGTTATCGGCGTCGAGCATGGCCACCACTAGGCGGTGGTTCATCTCGCCTAAGGGTACCGCCATGTACCGTTCGGCTATGTCTTGGGATAACAATCGCAACACTTCTTTATCGATTGCAGCCGTGCTGAGGTTAACATATGGTACTTTATTAACCTTGGCGATAGCTTGTGTTAGCTGTTCGTCGTTAACTTTGCCGCTGGCGGTCAGCACCGACAAAAACGGCATTTTAGTTTGCTCGGCCTGATGGCGCAGGCTAGCCAAATCATCGGCCGTTAAAACGCCTTTTTCTACTAGGCTGTCTTCGACCTCTTGCTGGGTACCCGCCGAAAGAACACTCATAGGCTAATCCCCTTTATTGGTTAAACGGTTTGGGGTTGTTGTTAGTACCAATCTGGACGCTCTGGGTTGGGTTGATAGCTTTAGAATTAAAGTAACGGGTGTCAGCGGTTGGGAAGTTACTAGAAATACTATCGACAACATTGATTTTGGTTTGCCGGTTTTTAGTTCCTCCAAATAAGGTGTTACCTAAAAAGAAAGCGAGAATGGTACTAATACCGGCAACGGCAATAATAAGGGCTATATCTTTTTGTTTCATTTAATAACCTTCGTTGTGACGTTCAGATTTTTAGCAGGCTGGTAATACGTTTTTCCGCTAATAGTAAGCGTGTTTTCGGTGGGACTGCCAGCTATCTGTAAGTTAAGCAGGTTTATGGGTCGGACAGTGCGCGCCATAGCGTCAACGAGATCTTGAATTGATTGGTACGAGCCGGTAACTGAAAGCTGGAACGGCATTTCAACCGGAACCGGGCTAGTAGAACTAGCGGCATCGGCTTGAGCTGCATCATCAACTCCTGATAACGAAGCAATTTTAAGCCCTCGGTCAGTTACTAGTTTTTCTATCGCGCTAATCATAGCCGGAAAGTCATATTGGCTTGGTAGCGAGTCTAGAACTATTTTAGAGTTAGAACCGTCTTGCGGGCCTACGCCACTGCCACTGCCGCCGATAATATTGTTATCTGCCCCATCGAATGCCGCATAAGTAGACTTTAGGGAATTGACGGCAATTAAATCATCTTTGGCTACTTTTAGAGCTGATTCTTGTAGCGAGATGACACGGGCTTGGTAGGATCTTTGGCTTAGTAAGGTTTTGACGGCCACTAGCGAGAAAGCGGTTATGACAGCCGCCACCGACACAATTATGACAATGGTGGCATTGGCCTTGTCAATCTGTATTTGCTTAGCAGATTTAGCCAGCTTGGACATTATCTACTCCCTTCTGTAGTTGAGGTATCGGCTTCGAATAAGGCATTAGGCTTACTGACGTTAGAGCGTGTAGTAATTGTTTTGGGCACTGAAAGCGATACGATACTTTGATTTGTAAATATTTCTGGATTGTATGTGAACTCAATTTTATAAGTAGCGCCTTTTTCTCCGCTCGTGAAGCCGGTTAGCAGCACTTTTGTAAACGCTTTTTCGTCAGATACTTTAGCTACGTCACTTTTGAACGTAGTGAACTTTAACGTATCGACATAGGTATTCACGCCAAGTAAGTCTTTAGCATTACCGCTGAGGCTTATAGTGTTCAGGGCAAAATCTACGTTTGCGCTGGTAATGGTTATATTTGCCGGCGTTACTTGGGTTAAATAGCCAAACAGCCGAGATGAGGCTGGTTTATCGGCGTGTAAGGCCGGTAGGCTGTTCAGCTGGTTCTGGACGGTAATAATTTTGTCAATTTCCGGAGTGCTGCTGAGCTTGGTGGCGGTTATTTTTAGATCCTTACTAAGGTCATCTAGATGTTTTTTCTGAGCAACGGCCACGCCTAGATACAAAAGTATAGCAACTACCACAGAGCCGGCTGCCACTAAGCACGAAATAGTAATAAGGCTTTGCTTGAGTCGATTAGCTCTGATGTACTCAATTTTTACATCTGGTAATAAGTTAAATTGGACCATTACTGTTGTCTCTCCGCTAGGCCAACGGCCACACTAAACTGATTAGAAATAGCTAACAGCTCATTCTGCCTTTCGCGTGGGAAGCCAACGTTGCGCCAAGCATTACCGATTTCTACATTCAAACTAAGCTTGTTGGCCAAGAATAATGGGAACTCTGGAATAACTGAGGCACTGCCGGTAACTACGAGTTGTTCGATCTTAATGCCGGCGTAACGAGTCCCAAAAAACTTTACTGACTTCTCTATTTCTGACGTCAGAATTTCGATAGTACCACCGATAGCCTGTAATACCTGCCCTTCGAGCTTCTCTTTGCTGAGACCGAATTTAAAGACGAATTGTTGGGCTTGGGCTTCGTCAATATTTAAATTCTGCATTGCAGAACGAATGATGGCTTCCGAGCCGGTAGCGATGGAGCGCGTTAAGCGTGGCACGCCGTTTATTACAATTACAATATCGGTAGACTTATTGCCGATATCGAGCACCATGCGGGCGCCAGTGGCGTCTACTGGTAACACGGCTCGGGTTAAAGCCATGCCGTCTGGTTCGAAGGCTATAACATTTAAGCCAATCATCTCGAGCATATCCAGGCGTTGTTCGACGTATTCATTACTCACACTAGAAAGTAATACTTCGACTTTGGTCTTATCTATTGGCGAGTCCCCTATTAATGCCCAGTCTATTTTAGATTCGGCAAGCGGTGTAGGGATTAGTGAGTCAGCCTGAAACTTTATGGTTTTAGCGAGCTCGGCTTCGGATAAACGCTCAATATCGACAACCGTAGTAAACACCCTTTGAGATGGAATGCCAACAGCGACATTTTTAGTAGTGATTTTGGCCTGGGCGACAAGTTCGCGAATTGCCTGGGCAACTTTTTGCTGGTCGGCCGGCGCGTCACTAGAAACGATCTTAGGATCGATGGGCGCGTAAGCGTAGCGCACCAAGGATTTGGTCGTGCCAGTTGTTCGTAATTCGACGACTCGGATGGCTGTGGTACCGATGTCCAAGCCAAAGAAGTCTGATACCCCACTCAGTATATTCATATTAGTTTCAAGTATACCATAAGCGTTTCAGGAACTGCCTACAAAGTTGGCGGCAAACTTTTAATACTGTC
>JACMNI010000031.1 GCA_014378615.1 Candidatus Saccharimonadota bacterium
ATGCTTCTAAACCAATCGAGGGCATCGTCGATAGACAGCGTACAGACTTCCATGATAGATTGACCGGCCACAGTAATAGCTAATACTTCGGGCTTCAAGCGCATGCCTTTACAGGTGTGGCAGGGGCGCTCCTGCATAAACTTTTCGATGTCACGGCGAATAAAGTCACTGTCAGTCTCTTTGTGCCGGCGTTCCAGATTCGTCACGACGCCTTCATAAGTCGTCTCGAAAGAGCGGCCCATGCCAAGCGAAACGCGGAATTTTTCGTTTCCCGTGCCATACATGACAAGATTCATTTGCTCGGCAGTCAGGTCGGCAGTCGGAACTTGTAGGCTAAACTTATAACGCTCGGCCACGGCTTGCAGCTTCTTCATATACCAATTATCGACATTAATACGGTTGTATGGACGAATAGCACCTTCAGCGATTGTTAACCGACCATTAGGAATTACCATCTCCGGATCGACCTCTAAGCGGTTACCGAGGCCGGTACAGACCGGGCAAGCGCCCTGTGGGCTATTGAAGCTAAAGGTTCGTGGTTCGAGTTCAGGAATACTTATTTCCGGGTGATTGGGACAGGCGTACATAAGACTGTAGGTGGTGGTGTTATCTTCGGCCTTGCTGTCGGCGTCTAAAATGACTACCTTACCTTCGGCGACTTCCAGCGCCTGCTCGACGGACTGCACTAAGCGCGAACGGCTATCTTCGTCGTTAACAATTCGGTCGGCTACAATTTCGATGCGGTGGCGATAACTCTTTTCTAATTTCGGAAATTCATCGAGCGCATAGACAACGCCATCTACTCGGGCACGGGCGAAACCAGCGCGCTGATACTGTTCCGGGATGTGCTCGAATGAGCCTTTTTTATCAATTACCACGGGCGCTAAGATCATCAGTCGCTTCCCCGCCGTGGTAGCTACTATTTGGTCTATGATGGCCGTCGTGGTTTGACGTAACACTGGCTCACCGTCGATGGGACAGTGGGGCGTGCCAATACGGGCATAGAGTAAACGGAGATAGTCATAAATTTCAGTCACAGTGGCGACTGTACTGCGCGGGTTACGGCTGGTCGATTTTTGGTCAATGGAAATCGCGGGGCTCAAGCCGTCAATCTGGTCGACGTCGGGCTTCTCCATAAGGCCCAAAAATTGACGGGCATAGGAACTCAAACTTTCGACATAACGACGTTGGCCTTCGGCGTAAATAGTGTCGAAGGCCAGGCTTGATTTACCGGACCCACTGAGTCCGGTAATGACAACAAGTTGGTTACGAGGGATCGTAACGTCTATGTTTTTTAAGTTGTGTTCACGCGCACCTTTAACGACAATTTGATCTGCCAAAACTATCCTCCATCAAGGCCCATGATTATACAGTCAAACCGCGTTTTTATCTAGTAGCTTAGCTACAGAGATTCAATCTAGTCGTTCGTGTCACTGCTAGAACGTGATACAAATGCTCGACGCGCTGTTCGCTGTCTTGGTACTCCGTTAGTTCGAACAGTGAGCGCACGTGCACTCGCCTCTTTTGCGTCGTCCCGTATTGGAGCTCTTTCGCGCTCTGCCGATGGGGCATGGGTAATTGCTTGAGCTGCATCTGACACATTCCTGCTACGCTCGCGCCGGTCCAGCTTCTCAGCCCTCGCTTGGAGCTGCTCGTCAATTAAAGCAAATGCTGCTTCAAACTGCAGGTATTTTCCATGACCGATCTTTATCTTCACATCGTGATACTGTATTAATTCTGCAAAATCTTCACGCTTTATTTGCGCTAACTGGTCACGCCCGATGGCCACGTAAGCAATATTGTGTTTGTAGTTTACCGGAACATATTCCTTTTCGTCATCACCCACATGAATACTTATACCATCGGGTGATTTTCGAATAATCTCTGGTATGTCATTCTTTTTAGTCGGACGTACTAGGGATTTTAGATACACTCTAGGAATCAGCGCATCTAAAACTGCCGGGTCGACAACATCGAGCGGAATGGTTTCGACTGACTGGCGTACCACTTTGCGGATTAGGCTTTGATAACGGTTAGCGGTATTTAAGTTAGCACCAACTCTGTGCTCCAGTTTTTGCGCTTCTTGCCATCGCTTAATGGCACTTGTGGCATTCTGTGTGCCAGGATTGTAGGCAACCGGGTCTAGATCATTAAGCGCGTTTCTACCTACCCCAGTCATCATTGCGGTAATGAGTGCGTGGCGAGTAGCAAGCGTCGGCGCGGGCGCCTCTTCAATTTCACCAATTTGCAGTTCTCCGTCAAAGAAAAAGGATTTGCGCTCTACGAATGCGCCATTACGCGAAATTTGGTATCCTGTGCTACGCTCAGTTAATCTTTGCGGTACTTGTTGTCGTATCTGCTCTAAGCTGACTGCGCTCGCGCCAGAGATAAAGTGCCTGTAATAACGCCCCGATGTTCGTAAGCCATCAAAGTCAAATGCCACGCCCATTACTAACTCTGCCAGTAAGGTATTTATCGTGCTTTGACGACCCAGTCTACGACTACCGTCTCTAATGTCGTTAAACACGCGTTTTCCGCGCCTTACAAACAGCTCTTCAACCCCAGAGATCTGGCAGGTTATAATTTGTTCGCGTTGCAAGCTATCAGCTTTCCGTAAATCATTCGGGATTAGCCGCTCACGATGGCACAATTCTTCATAGGTCCGCAAAGCTTTGTAATACCTATTAGGCCGTATTGCGTGTATCTCCAAATATTTCTCAAATAATACCTCGGCATTAAGAGCGTCACTATTTAAAAGTTCTTGCTGCTTAGAATATAAGGCAGTGAAGACATCGAGCTCGTAAAGTACATCGGATATCTGTTCTTCCGAAAGAAGCTCTTTGATAGGCGCCCGGCGCGTTGCCTGGCGCATGCCATTTTGGCTGCCACTAATTATGCCTTTCACCTGTTGTACTGCGGCCGCAGCAGCAACCTGCAAGAGAAGTGCAGCTCCGTTCGACCGCTCAGGGTTCAGCGCTAGCCTACGAGCCTCTATTACCATCCTGGCTAATGAGGCGTCTAGTGGAATATCAGTCATAGCCTCACCAATAGTAGTTACAACTACTTCATCGCCTAGTAATGCGATTGCACCGAGCCGTTTGAGCACAAGATAGTCGTGCTCTAAGTTTTCATGGGTGGGGCTGTCGAGTAAATCTAAATCTTCTATTCGAATGCCTTCACATAACAGTTCGAGGATGTAGTTAGCTACACTGCTGTTCTGTATATCTGGCGAGCCATATTCCGGGCGATCTTCAAACGCTGGTGGCGGTGGGGCGTCTGAAGGGACCGCCAGCACGTAGACTCCCGGCTTAGTCCTGCCCACCCGCCCCATTCGCTGGTTCAATGTATCCTGACTCGAATATATAGTTTCAAGTCCGCGAACACCTTTAGTGTAACGACCCACATTCGATAACCCACTATCGACAACAGCGTCTTTACCCTCGGGTGTGATACTTGTTTCACCAATCCTAGTTGCAACAATATGGTTTTTGTCATCGGGTGTTAGTGCAGCTTTCTGCTCAGCCGGCGATTGGTCTCCGTAGAGAAGGTGGACGGTGTGTTTGTTTCTGCGGCTTTGTGCCTTAGCCTTAGTGGACTTCATGCGGCTAACGCCTGGCTCAAAGGTCAACACATTTTTGCCCGCATTCATCAAGTTGCGCATTTCGACTGCAACCGATTCAGCGCTGTCGAGCTGCTTTTTAATCGGGTGCGTACGGCCCGGTAAAATCAGCACTGGGGCGGGCTCACCGGTAACGGGGTCAGCTAGATACTGAGCATATTTATCGGTATCTATAGTCGCGCTACAAACTCTAATCTTCAGCCCTGGATTGGCAGATTGGACTTTTTTAAGGCGCCCCAAGAATATCACCATAGGTGTAGTTTTCTCATGAACTTCATCAGGAATTATCACATCTCCGCTATTGAGTTCGCCGCGGTTGGCCATTTTAAATAGTAGTTGCTCAGTAACATGAATTAGGCGTGCATCCGGGCCGCAATCGGAATCTGCTTCAGTGCCAGTCAAATACCCCACTAGATGGGCATAGTCAGGCCCGAGGTTCTGGCGAGCCCTTGCAGCATTTTCGCGAGCGGCAATGATACGTGGCGAAGATACAAAAACCCGTGAAGCGCCGTTTTCTAATTCGTATAATGGTAACTGACTTGTCTTTCCAGATCCAGTCTCTGCACTCACCACAAGCCGGTCATGTTGGCTGCCGAGTCTTAAGTAGTGCTCTCTATAAGCAGCCACGGGCAGGTGAGGTTCACCAATGCGGTACAATTGGGCACTACCACTGAAAGACAAAGCATCATTAGCAACACGGCTGAAGTCGTCCTCGAGCGCGGATTGCGGAGTCGGGAATTCAGCACTTGGCTGCCATTGCTCAGGCCACGTTTTCAATGGGAGACTTTCAAAAGTCAGGAGTTCGGCAGCAGGGCGCTGGTTAGGATAATAAGTGTCGGTACCTTGACTAAGTATTTCTGAATTGGACATTGATTACCTCTTTAAAATAAATACGACTGATGCGGACACTTTAATTCCAAAAAAGGGGGAAGAGTTAAGAACTGCCATTCCCCTCTTGGCTCATTTTGGGACAACCTTAACATGGCCCCAAGTAGACGAACATCGCCCTCTTTCTGTTTTCTGTTCACTATTTGTAGTGTACCGCCCACGCAGCATAAACGCCATATGTAGCGTGGTCGCATATATAGTCAAATATACAATTGTTTAACAGCGAGGGAAACAACAGTATCAGATGAGCTTTGTAGCCAGTGATATTACATAAGCACTAACTACAATCTTATTGACTTTTCCACAATTTGGTGTATAATGTAACCTAAATCAATTGCGCTTGCGCGGTAGAGATAAGAGGCACCAATGTATTCCCTACTCGTCCTAGGCTTAGTTCCAGGCACCAATTTTCAGATTACTTTTGAGTTCTGGCTACAGTGCTTTGGTGCTTTGGTGGCTGCTATTTTACTGGCCTATTTGGGCCTGCGCTATGTTAAAGCCGGCCGCGCTGGGCTGAAAGCTATCGACAGTCATACGTTTGTTGTACCGTCTAAGCTTCCGCGTCGCTCGGCATAATAGACTCGCCATACAGCTGTAATTCATCTAATAGGTAGCGCTGGTTATCGGTTATATGCTTGTCCGCACCTAACTCTTTCAGGCGGGCAAAGTATTTGGCTAACTGACTGTCCGCGCCACCTTCAAATAGTGCGGCCGCGCAGTGGGCGTCCCAAGCAGCGCGTTCATCGGACGATAGAGTTCGGGGGAAATTGCGCGCCTTATACAGTGGCAGTAATTGCTGTAGGCGATCATCGCTAAGCTTGCCTGCAATGTCATTGAGTTCAACAGGCTTGGCGCGTCGAACTGCTGCCATTAACGGCTTGTCGCCGGCAGTCATAAAGCCATCGTACAGCCTGGCATCGACCGACAACGGGTTGCGCTTATATTCGGCTGCCCGTTCGGTGTCGAGTACTTTTTGAGCTGCCAATACTTTAGTGGCGAGCTCTTCGTGTACCAGTTTTAAAGCCGCAAAGTGTTCGCTAACAGTAGCCAGGGTTAACTGTAGCCGTTCTTCTATATCGGGTTTATTCATAACGCCCAACGGAGCGATGGCCGGACAACGGTTATACTTGAGCGTCTTGACGGGTTTTCTAGCGGGCTTTGCATTCGGGTCATATCGCCAGGCAGCCACAATTTCCTCGACCGACATAGCGGCGTACTCCCGCGGGTCAAACCGCAGGTCGAATACTATGCCGCTGTGCTCTTCCGGGTGCTTGGCCAATAATACTGCCGCACTTGTGTTGAGGGTATCGGAGGGGTAACGACCGCTGGTATACACAAATGGCTGACCGGCAGCAACCAGCTCAGTTACCTTTTTCTTACCCCGGCACTCAAATAAATATTTAAACAGATCTGGCTGTTTTTCACGGATCAGTTTCGTAACATTGATGGTAGCGTAGACGTCACTAAGGGCGTCGTGAGCATGTTCGTGTTCGAGGCCATTCAGCTTAGTAAGTAACTCTAGGCGGTTAGTCGGTTTGCCTTCATCAGTAAAGGGCCAGGTGATGCCTTCGGGTCGTAAGGCACGGGTCATCCGTACCAGGTCTAATATGTCCCAGCGTGAGCAATCATTGCACCACTGCCACTCATATGGGTCGTAGAAATTGCGGTAGTGGAGATAGCGCATAAACTCGTCGTCAAACCGCACGCTGTTGAAGCCGAGAAACGTGGTGTTGGGCTGGACGACTTCATCGTAAAAGAATTGTAAAAATTCGGCTTCGGTCAAACCATCTTGCAGGGTTTGCTGCGGTGTTATGCCCGTTAGCAAAACCGCTTCTGGACTCGGTAAGACATCACTAGCTAACCTAATTAAAACATTAACCGGTTCCCCGATGGGTTCCAGATTTTCGTCCGTCCGCTGACCGGCAAACTGCATAACGCGGGCATCGCTGGGGCTTAGCCCCGAAGTCTCAAGATCGTAGAAGAAAAAACTAGCAGCCATATCGATACCCAGTGTAGCATGGGCCCACGGGCCGGCCACGATAGTTCATTAAAGCTTAATTAATAGGTGAATTGCTGTTCGGTAGCAGTACCAACCTGGATAATATCGTCGGCTTCTATGCCGCTGCGGACAAGCTGATGCATAATGCCCATTTTACGCATAATATCGCGCAAGCGCTGAACGCCCTCTTCGTTGTCAAATCGAGTTCGACGGGCGAAGCTTTCAATTTTTTGGCCGCGGACTATAAACAAATGGTCTTCGCGCGTTACTTGCCATTCGTCTGAGGTATCGACAATTCGTAGTACCGGCAAGCTGGTATCTTCGTCTTCTACCTTATCGGCCGCGGCCTGTCGCACGGCCTGCACTGTTTCCTTAACGCCGTACAAAAGCTCTTTCAGTCCTACGCCGGATAGTGCAGAGATAGCGTAGATTTTGGCGTCGGCGGGCGCGACGGCTTGCAGCTGGGCTTTAAAATCGGCAATCATTTCCTCGTCCAAGCCGTCGATCTTATTTAGCACGATAATTTCGGGTCGGTCGGTTAAGTCGGTTTTATAAGCAGCTAGTTCTGCCTTGACGGTTACATAGGTTTTGGCGATGTCGTCCTGGTAACAGTCTACAAGGTGCAGTATGACGGCCGTACGCTCGATGTGACGCAAAAAAGCGTGGCCGAGCCCCTTGCCTTCGGCGGCGCCTTCAATAAGGCCGGGGATGTCAGCAAACAAGATGCTGGTGGACTTATCTATATCGACGACGCCTAGGTTGGGCTTGAGCGTCGTAAAAGCGTAATCGGCAATTTCCGGTCGGGCGTTACTAATCTTGCTGAGCAGTGTAGATTTACCAGCGTTCGGTAAGCCAACCAGGCCCACGTCGGCAATGACTTTAAGTTCGAGGGTGAGTTCGTGCTCTTCACCCATCTCGCCTTTTTCGGCAAACTTAGGGGCTTGGCGCCGAGAAGACACGAAGTGCGAGTTACCAAAGCCGCCGCGACCACCTTTGGCAATAATAACCTCTTGGCCGTCTTCGGTTAAGTCAGCCAGCACCATCCCTTCACTAGTCGTAGCGATGGTGCCAACGGGAACTTGCACCATCAGGCTTTTGGCACGACGACCGTGCATACGGGTTTTGCCACCTGGTCGGCCATCGTCGGCTTTCAACTCTTTAGAATAACGAAAGGCTGCCAACGTGTTCTGGTTACGACTGGCGCAAAGAATAATATGACCACCGTCGCCACCGTCGCCACCATCTGGGCCGCCTCGATCTATGAACTTTTCCTTACGGAAGCTCATCTTACCGTCGCCGCCCTTGCCGGCAATCGCGGTTACGCGCACTTTATCAATAAAACTCATACTATTATAGTAAAATATTTCCCTCTTTTTTTCAAGTTTTAGACTTGTATTACGGTTTATCGGTAGATGTAGTTTTCAAACTTAGCGGCCGAAACCCATTCGCTGTAGCCGACACGGCCATAGCCGGCTAAACCATTCATGTCGGAATACTTAATCATAGTGGCATCATCGGATACAGCTTCTACGACAGCCACGTGACCTTCGGAACCGCGGTTAGTCTGACCAATAGCACCGGCTCGTGGCACGCTACTTACAGTCCAACCGCTGCGGGGAGCTAGATTATCCCAGGTGTTAGCATTGCCCCAGTTACTTGGTACGGAAATACGGTTGGCAACATACCAGGTACAGTAGCCGTAGTCATAGCCGTTGTAGCCATAAAGAGCCGTGCTACCAAAAGCGTAGCTGGTGCTGGCCGTAGGAACTGAGGCAACACGAGATATGGTACGCGCAGTAACTGGTACGACGGGGGTGATGGTACCATTAGGGACTATGACCTTTTCGCCAAGGCGCAAACCATTAATTTCAGCGTCGTTGTAGGCCACAATTTGATCTTTACTTGCTTTGTACTTAGTTGCCAGACTGTCGGCGGTGTCACCAGCCACAACTGTGTGCACAATGCCATTTACGGGTGGGATGGTTAGGCTGGTGCCGGCTGCCACAGCGTCGCCGGTCATATTATTAGACCAACGAATACTATCGCTGGTAACGCCGAATTTAGTTGAAATGCTGGTAATAGTGTCGCCTTCAACTGCTTTATATGCTTTGATATCAGCCTTGGATTTAAGGGCCGTTAAAACTACTTGAGGCTTTTCAACGACGGTATCACTCGCCAAACTCGAAGTAAGGTCGCTCGCCTGTGAGTCGGCTTGGTTGTTTATGGCTGTTGTCTCTGGCAGGTTGTTAAGCTTAGCGATAGTAAGCGCGATATCGGCCGATGACAGCTGGTCTAACGGGTTAGAAACAGACGAAACTGCCTTGCTGCTCGCCAGGGCTGGTGCTAACGTAGCCGAGCGAGGCGCCTGAGGATTCTGTGTTACAAAGAAGCCGATGACGCCCAATATGCTGACATTAACCACTAAAAATGCGGCTCGAACAAACTGCCGGCGCATCGATTTGCGTCGGGACTTACTATAATTACGGCGGTACCACTTAGCTGGTTGGGACGAAGTAGGAAGCGCTAAGCGATCAAGAATACTAGATACGGGTGAATTGCTAATACAATCTCCTAAAACTAAAGACACATATATAACGGCACCTACACTATGCAGGTACCAGACAATTATACCAAAAAGCCATGGTGTGTCCAATAACTACTGGTTTTATGACCCCTGTTGAGTATTTTTTCTACCCCTGTTATTAAAATGTTACCGTCCACACAGTTTGTGACAGTATTTTTGGGCTAAAGCGTCGTGTTCGGCGAGGGTTTTGGAGAAATAGGTAGTGCCGTCATCGCCGGCTACAAAGAATAACCAATTGGTCGCCGCTGGATTAGCCACGGCCTGCAATGAGCCTTCACTAATTGAGCCGATAGGGGTTGGTGGTAAGTCTGTGTGCAGCAAAGTATTATATGGCGAATCATACGTTAGGCTAGGCGCCCGGCCAGCGGCTATAGCGCCGTAATTAGCCGTCACATCTGACCCCAACATGGTATTCCCCGCTAATCTGGTCAAGAACACTTGAGCCGCTTGGGCCCGGTCGGCCGGTTTAGATACTTCTTGCTCTACTATCGAGGCCAGTATTAAACCTTGGTAGGGTGACAGGTTGTGCGCTGTTAAGGAGGCGGCTATATCGGGCGTTAAATGATTGGCCATCTCTGTAAGTGCCGATCTAACAATGAAGCTTGGATCGGTATTGGCATCTTTTTGATAAGAGTCTGGCCACAGTAAGCCTTCTAATGTAGTCACTGGAGCTGGTTTGTAGCTTAGGACCGGCAGATCGGCGTACTGAGCAGGTTGGAGTGCCACGTCAACGGCGGCCGGAGTGAAGCCATCATTGATTAAGTCGGCCCGAACTTGGTCAATGCGCCGCCCCGGCAAGATAGTGACTAGGCGCGTGGTAACTTGGCCTTTAGTGAGCGTTGAGACTATCTGGGGCGTACCGGCACTGGGTGATAAGGCGTACGAACCAGCCTGGA
>JACMNI010000032.1 GCA_014378615.1 Candidatus Saccharimonadota bacterium
CGACGACTCGGATGGCTGTGGTACCGATGTCCAAGCCAAAGAAGTCTGATACCCCACTCAGTATATTCATATTAGTTTCAAGTATACCATAAGCGTTTCAGGAACTGCCTACAAAGTTGGCGGCAAACTTTTAATACTGTCCGGCTTATTGGCCTTGGTTTTAAATACTGGCTTGCCCAAGAAAAATTCTGGGGTGTAATTAACCTCTTCGGCTACATTGGCGCTGCCCTTGCCTTCTGTAAGTGCGGCGTCTTTTAGTGTTCCAGTTGTTCGCTGCAAAACTATGCGTTGCGCTATAAGGGCACCGCGCACAGTGAGTTTGTCTTTACATTTATCGACTACATCCAGTGTTATCGGGTTGCCGTTAGCGCTTTTGCGACAAGTATAAATCCTTCCGCTGTCGGCAATTAGAGTTCCTGTGCTGTCATAACGAGGCTGAGCAATATACAAGCCGTCCATCTGTTTTACATTATCGCCAACATAAATATTGCCTCGGACAATGATGGACAAGTAAGGAATAGTGTTAAGGCTGCCCCAGCCGGTACTGTACTCAATGTTGTCGGTTATTATGACATCTCCATCTACAAATAGCGTGCTGCGATTAGAAATAAGACCACCGGGTTTAACTTTCACCGAAGCGCCACCTGGATTTCGGCGCAGCTGGGTGCCATTTGGAATATCGTTGTTTAGGTCTACGATACCGTTACTTGTATTGATTGCAATTTTGCTGCTGTTAGCGGCGTCATATTGCATATCGGTAAAGTAGTCTGGGGCACAATAGCCTTTAGCGTCGTCAGTACTAAAATTACTTTTCCCGCCAAAATCAGTGCCCGCTACTGGAGCAGTATTGGCGAATGTGAGGCCTGATGGTTGCACAGGGCTTGGACCGGGCAAAGTGCGTAAATCGGCTGAAGCCACACCATCGACATTCATCATGGCAATGGCGGCCAGTTGAGTGCCTGCTCCACCTTTGCCAAGCTTGAAGTTTCCAAGTAGGCGGCCCTTACTAATACCCACGTCTGCATCGTCACACGTACCATCGAGTCGCTTAAAGCTGCCACCAGTGAAGATATCGCCTCCGTAAGCTTTGAAATATGGTTTGCGGCCTACAACTAAAGTTTCTGTACACGTTATTGGCGCACTAAAATCTGGTCCCGACAAGGTATAGGTAACTGAATAGGGACCGTACGGCAGTGGACTTGCGTTTATCTGAGACGAGGTTATTGTACCGCCGCTGGCAGTAAAAGGAACGTTATTAGCGGTCACAGGTCCCGGACCGACAACATTAATTGAATCTACAGCCGGGCTTGGAGTTATTAAGCCCGTGTAGCCAAAATTGACGTTGAAAGTAAATGGCTCACTTTCATCGGGTGCGCCTGAAGTGTTAAGCCCCCCGCAGGTTCGTCTTGCCCGACAGGTACCGTCACCGGGTAAGTCCATATCAGTGGGTGCAGGATACTGCGTACCAGGTATATTGCTGCAAAGATCAGGTATTTCTGGTACAAGTTCCAGACTAAGATCATAATATTGTTCTTCGCACTCCCCGTACGACACGCTATTTAAACCCGCCCTTTGTACTAATGCGCCCGACGGCGCATAGCAGCTTTCGCGGCGAGCAGAGCCAGAAAGAGCGTGGTAACTAGCAATACCCTGAAAGTACATCCTTACGTTTATTGTAGTAGGAGTGATTATCGGTGGAGTAGTGTACGTTACCGGAACTGCACCAGCAAACCAGTAACGGCTAGTATTGTCTCGATATATCCTTAGTTCGCGGTTACTACTAGCAAAATTAATGGTGCCTGAACCACCTGTAACATCAAATCGCGTAATTAAAGTGCGTACATCTACCAAGGCCGGTCGCATATTAGTAGATCCAATGGCATTTGGAAATCGGTCATTGGCATCTGTCGGCGTTACCCAGCGGCTGTTATCGTCTGCAATTACTCCAGCGGCAGATGCGGGAGCGGCTCCGGCAGTCGTAGTGGATGGGTATAAGTCAGCAGCTACTAGGCTAGCGCATAAAAAACTCATTGAATTTACTTGCATATCGACTGAGGTAGAGCCATACGCAACCGTAGTAGGAGTGATGTTATTTGGCCTTCCCGCTGCAGACAACCAGGTCTGGCCATTATAAGACGCTCCGCCCCCACCGGGAGCTCCATTAATAATCTGCCTCAATTTATAGCTACTGGAACGATAGCTCGACAGATAATTGCGGCACTCATTATCCATCTCGAAGGCCCGTCCAACACCTGCATCTAAATTTGAGTTAATATAAGCTGTGGAGTATAGAGCGTGGGCGTTACCACTCGAGAAAATAGCCGTCCAAACTAAGGCTGCAAAAATGATCTTTAACGACCCCACTACTAGCGAGTTTTTACGTATTTCGTTCACGGCTGCCCTTTTTCTACCGCGGCATCAGCGGCCTGATTTAAATAACTGCTTTTCTTATTGGCAGCTTTTCGTTGTTCGGTAACACCTTTTTCGCGCTCTGTTACAAAGGTCACAATCTTTTTTAGCGTACTTGGGTCGTACGTCTGTATTGTGAAATTAGTACTATAACCAATCTTTGGGTCATACACTTTATTTAAAGCCTCTAAGTAACGTTGAGCAGCCGCTTCGTCGCCCGTAGCGGCGGCAGAACGCGTAAGTATAAACAGGCAGTTGGGGTCTAATTCGTAGTTCTTTGTTTTAGTAATTTGGCTTTCTAGTTGTGATAGTGCTGTTAAGTCGTTTTTATTAAGTGCCCCGCTCGCATCTTTTATTACCTCAACACTGCATATTCCAACCCTAGCCTTTATACCAGAATCAGCCACATAAGATTCTTGAGCCTTCATGTATAAAATAGCTGCGACAGCGCCCACGATCAAAAGCAGGATAAAAATAAGCTTTTTCCTAGCCAATAACACTCTGAATCGACCGAAGTTACGCGGTCCGTTAGAATTATCACCTCCACCTACGAACGTTTCAGACACCTATATCTCCACCGCTCTACTCGATTGATCCTTTTTGAAAGTATAGCAAAGTGCTTGTGATTATTAAACATGCAGGTCAGCGACATCAATTTTACGATTTGTAAAATTTCTCATAGTTATTTGTTAATTACTTCGCTTAACTGATGGAGTAACAATATCTAACTACCGCCATAAATCAAAGGAGAAATCATGAGTCAATTTAATATTGAACGCTCGCTGCAAACATCGGCCGACAAAGTATTTGCATTCCTTCCCGCCTTGCTAGGAGCCATACTATTTTTAGTAATCGGCTACTTTGTAGCTAAAACTATTCAGAAAGTAGTGCAAAAAGCTCTCGGCAAAGCCCGCTTCGACCGCGCCCTACACACTTCCCCAGCCGGCAAGCTGCTCGACAGACTGTTCGAAAGCCCAACAGCGGTAGTTGGTAAGCTAGTTTTCTACACAATATTCCTATTGTTTATATCATTTGCCGTCTCGGCCCTCAATATTCCTACGTTAAATGCCATCATGACGGGAATCTTCACCTACATTCCTAAAATTATTGCTTCAGTAATCATCTTCCTAGTTGCCAGTGCAATTACGGGCGGGGCTGAAGTATTTATTAGGCGTGTACTCGGCAAGAGCCCTATGGCCAAGATTGTAGGCGCCGTACTGCCAGTAATTACTATGTCAATTGCCATCTTCATGATTTTAAACCAGCTCGAGATTGCCCCAGCTATCGTCAACATAACTTACACCGCTATCTTGGGCGCCATGTCACTTGGGCTAGCCCTGGCCTTTGGTCTAGGTGGCCGTGACGTCGCTTCGCAGATTCTAAGCCAAGCCTACGAGAGTGCTCAAGCCAACGCACCGATGGTAAAAGATGAAGCCCGCCGCGCCAAAGAAAACACTACGAAGCTTGCCCAGCAAGCCCGCGACAAAGCCCAACAATAACTTGCAACTGTCCCCCACCTGTTCAATAACTTTTCTAACTGCAAGACCAACCATTACCGAGCATACTTACACAGGTAATTAAGGAGGACACTATGAGTTTAATGGATGACGCCAGTAAAGAAATAAAAGACCACAAAGACGAGGCAATGTCGCTCGAAGAAAAAATGAAGCATCGACGCGAACAGCAAAGCGACCAGCAGACTAATACGCAAAAAGACAGCCAAGAGTAAGCTTTGGTACGAATTATAAAATAGCCCCTTGAACTCTAGAATTACCTAGAAGTACTGAACCCTGTTGAAATGGGTGCGTTATAAATTTATCTATAGGTATAAAAAAGACGCAACCATACCTTTCAAACCGACCTTTTCCATGCCGCCACTAGATAAAAGAACCCTTGGTTACACTCCTCGATACATAAAGGAGCTTCAAAGATCCATTAGTAGTAACTGACGACTTACCTCAGCCAAGTACTTCAAACAGTCTCATTAGTCTTTTGCACACAAAGTCTGTGGGAATCATTACTCTGGGTATCAATCCACAGGTATATACTTATTGCGTAAACAAAGAGCCTTCCATGATAAAAAAATTTACAGTCAAGATTGACCAATCCGCACTTGATGACCTTAATGAGCGCCTTAATCGTACCCGCTGGCCAGATGAGCCAGCCCACATGGACTGGAATATGGGTACAAGTACAAGTTACCTCAAAGAATTAGTGGCATATTGGAAAAACCACTACGACTGGCGCAAGCACGAAGCTGAGATAAATAAGTTTCCACAGTTTATGACGTCTATTGATGGCCATAACATTCATTTCATACATGTTAAAGGTAAGAACAAATCAGCTAAGCCTCTTCTGCTATTACATGGTTGGCCGGATAGTTTTTATCGATTCCATAAAATAATATCGCTACTTACAGAACCCGAGAAACATGGAGGAAATGCTGACAGCGCCTATGATGTTGTCATTCCTTCGTTCCCTGGATATGGTTTTTCGTCACACGATACAGTTAGTAGTAGCAAAGCAGCAGAGCTTATTGTGGAACTTATGACCAAAGAACTTGGTTACGATGCATATATGGTAGCGGGTGGAGATATGGGAACTCGTATTGCAAAAGCTATGGCGATTGCACACCCTGAGGCCATGCTAGCCCTGCACTTAACCGATGCCGATTACCCTACTGGACAGGAAAATCCTGAAACCATGACAAAGAATGAACAAGAATTTGCTAAATATATTCAAGGTTGGTGGATGATGAATGGAATTTATGCCATGATGCACAGTACTAAACCTCAAACTTTGGCTCCGGCGTTGAATGACTCGCCAGTAGGCCTGGCGTCATGGATGATTAGCTTTATTGATATTGGGGCTAAAGACCATGATGTTGAGGGAGCAGTTGGTGGTCGCGATGAGCTTCTCACGCTTATTATGATAAATTGGCTTACTCAAAATTCAGGCCCTGCGATTCGGATGTATGCCCTCGATGCCTTTGAAAAATACCAAAAGCCAGGTGGCCCAAGCCCAGAACCAAAGAGTAAAGTTCCTGCAGCGCTTGCGATATTCCCACGAGAAGCTCCAACACCGGAAGATTGGGGCAAGCGTTCACTAAATCTTCAAAGCTTTACTAAAATGGAAAAAGGAGGTCATTTTGCCGCTCTTGAGCTACCTGAGGAATATACTAAAGAACTGCGCAAATTCTTTGCTGACTACTGAACAAATAACACTTCACCTCAAAAAAACCTTACTGCCATTTTCGTCGGAACTATTACCTCTGTTACAATAAGTATCTATGAGCAATATTTCATGTGGCATTGTTGGCCTACCAAATGTGGGCAAATCAACCCTTTTTAATGCCCTGACGGGTAGTAATATTTTGGCGGCTAATTATCCGTTCGCTACTATTGACCCCAATACCGGTATCGTCCCTGTTCCAGATCATCGGCTTGGCAAATTAGAGGCGCTGTATAGCGCTAAAAAAGTGGTGCCCGCGACGGTTACTTTCGTGGACATTGCCGGCCTGGTAGCCGGGGCTAGTCAGGGCGAGGGCTTGGGAAACCAATTCCTCGGACACATTCGTAGCACCAACGCCATTGTTCAGGTGGTGCGGGCCTTTAGTGACGACAATGTTATTCATGTCGACACCGAGCATGATCCCAAGAAAGATATTGACGTTATTAATACCGAACTGGTTATTGCCGATCTGCAGACCGTTCAGAAGCGCCTGCCCCGAATAGAAAAGGAAGCCCGGGCCAACCCTAAACTTAAGCCGTTAGCCGATGTGTACCAGCAAGTACACAATTTACTTGATGCCGGCACGCCGGTATGGGCTGACCCCTCAATTGACCGCGAACTTATAGCCGACCTACAACTGCTTACAGCTAAGCCAGTTATTTATTTATTCAACCTCGATGAAGCCGGTCTGGGTGACGCTGCCAAGCAGCAGGAACTGCGCGATCTTGTAGCGCCGTCGACGGCCCTGTTTGTCTGCGCTAAATTAGAAAGCGAATTAAAAGATTTAGACGTCGGCGACGCTAAAGAACTGCTAGAGAGTTACGGCCAAAGCGAATCGGGCTTGCTACAACTTATTCACGCTACCTACACTACCCTTGGTCTGCAAAGCTACTTAACGGCTGGCGAACAGGAAGTCCGGGCCTGGACTATTGCCGCGGGAGCCACTGCCCCGCAAGCGGCTGGCGTTATTCACGGTGACTTTGAGCGCGGCTTTATTGCGGCAGAAGTGGTTGCAGCCACCGATTTACTGAGTGCCGGATCTCTCGCCGCCGCTAAAGCTGCTGGCAAGGTGCGTACCGAAGGTAAAACCTACGTTATGCAGCCCGACGACGTTGTTGAGTTCCGTTTTAACGTATCTAAATAGGGTTTAGGCGCCGGCTATTTGGGTGGTATTCGGCACGATGGTGGCAGCGGTTTTTAGAGTTGCCTGTTTAGGTAGGCCGTTGAATTTCCTGGTTCGTAGTAAAGCGGGTAGCTTGGCGTAAGCAATCCGCAACGGGTGGACTTCCATGTTTAGTAAGTTACGTGGTGTTTGCAAAGGCTTAATGGCAGCCCGCGCTTTCACACCCGCCCCAAAGATTTCGCGGCGACCGGCTTCTACTAGGCTGGCAATGTCGTCTAAGGGCTTGTGAGCCACGGCTGGGCCTGGGGTGGTGGTAGGTTGCGGTGTCATAGTCGCGGCGGCCGGGGCCGGTGGCAACGGCACCATCTGCAAGGCTAACGAGGTGACGGTTGGCGCGACAGACGGTGCTGACGAAGCTATAGGTGCGGGTACAGCCGGTGTGGGCACTAATGGATCCATTGTATTCGCCGCCGCACTAGTGGGCTGCGATGCCTGGTATTGTTGCATGAGACTTTGGGCGTATAAAAAATCGGCCAGTTCAGGAGTGGGCTTTACGGGGGTTATCGCTTCGATAGCTGTAGGCTGGTTACCTTTACCAACTTTGGCTTCTTCTAGCTTACGCTGTAAATCTTCTTGTTGTTGGTGTTGGGCTAAGAGATAGGTTTGCAGTTGCTGATTAATACGTTCAAGGTGCTGCTGCTGGTTCTCGGCTGAGTTGGATTGCTCACGCTTTAGGTCGGCCATCTGGTGCTGAATATGATTAATCAGTTTACGTAATCGCTGTTGGTTAAAGCTAGTGAACTTCAAGTTCTTATTACCGGTACTAACATTTATACGGGCTCCCATTAAGCGGTGGCTGTAGTCTATCTGGTTAATCATATCGAAACGGAGATCTTCGACGGTTAAGAATTTGAGCGGTTTTTTATCAATGAGCAGTAAGCGGATGTTGGTGGCGCACAGCAGTGCAAAGCCACCTTCGTAGGTACCGTTAACGCATTCAAAAATCTTTTCGTCATCCATTAGGATGTTAGGGAGTTCGCTAATCTCGGCTTTACCCCACGAATGCGTGTTAAAGCGGATGTTTTTGAGCTGTTTCTCTACGGACTTCAAGCTGACCATGTGCGAGCACCTCCCGTTATGTGAAGGCATTGTACCCTGTTTTGGGCGAGCACACCGTGAATTTGCTCACTAAACATTTGTCAGTTTGATCACAAATGTCATTTTTACAGATACGGATAGCTGTAATAACAGATAATACCCAGATATGGACATTTCATCAAAACACACTCATACTGAATATATGTTGGCTACCCTCAAGCAAATGGCTGAGCTGGTGGAGGTCTTCCGATCTCGAGGAGTAAAACAGACGTACCGAAAAGGTGACTTTATTATCCGACCAGGCGAAGCCCCGTCTGGAGTGCACTACGTTTATTCGGGCTTAGTTAAAGCCTACGACATCACGAAGTACAACGAAGAAAACTTACTTATTATCCGAAAAGAAGACGAGGTCTTCCCCCTTATTTGGGCCCTGACTGGTCAAGAGCGGCAGGTGATTTATCAAGCCTTGGCGCCAACTGTTACGCTTTGCCTAAGCCGTGAAAACTTTCTGAAATACATTAATGAAAGTCCGCAGGCCATGGCGCCACTCGTCGATATGACTATAGAAATGTATCGTCTCCACAGCGAACGAATCCTCAATTTAGAGTACCGCTCTGTGCGTGAGCGCATTATTTCATTTTTACTAACCATGAGCCAACGATTTGGCAAACAGACTCCAGACGGATTACTTATAGAAGCGCCCTTACGCCACCAGGATATCGCTAGCTCTGTTAACGCTACCCGCGAGACCACCAGCCGCGAACTGTCGGCCCTTGAGCGTAAAGGCCTACTTACCAATAAGCAATCACTTATTCTCCTTAAAGACGTCGACGCCCTGCGGCACTACCTCAGTTAACTTATTGCCACTGTAGTACTATTTTTTCTATCGTTTCCATTATGGTCTGATGGTCAGGCATTTCGTTGTCGTCATAATAATGATTGGTGTCCATGTATTCTTCCACAACGCTGAGACAATTTATTTCGTCGGCCGTTATATGCATGCGGTCAATTGCTCGAACGCTGGCTAGCGGTGTTGCCACGATTAGCTTTTCTATCCGAATAGGCTTTAGAAATTGCAGGGCCATTTCCAGACCGAAGCTGTCTTTGAACCCGTCGGAAGCTAAGATAATATTATGGCCCCGCAGTAATTCGCGGTTAATATGGCCGCCACTGCCCAAAAGGCCATTCATTTTGTGAAAGGTGCTAAGTTTTTCTTGTTCGATCGTGCTGTGGAACTCGCTGGTTAGCTCGTCGAGTTCCCCGTCCGACATGCTTTTATTGTAGCTAAACGTCCCGTCTTCCAGCATGGCACCGATGGCGACGGGCTCGCGCGGCAGTTTGATCTCTTCGATCATGAGCATCGTTAGCACGCAGTGCAGCTGGGAAGCAATTTGCGCGCCAATGAGCACGCCGCCGTCACCTATGCCTATGACGGCGCAGTTTTCGTAACGATACTTAGGAACAAGTTGTGCAGCCAGCATGCGACCGGCTTGCACCCGAGAGGCAAAATACATACCAGTAGTGTAGCGGAATTGCTAGTGCTTTGCACTGTTACTTACAATTTGCGGAGTAGATAAAAACGTTCGCGGTTGCCTTTAGCCCCCGCCACTTCGGAATCGGCTTTATCTATAATACTAAAGCTGTGCAGCGCCCAATCTTCAAAATCTTTAAGAATCTGACGGCGGATTTTGTCGTTTTTAATAACGCCTTTGTGCTTCAGATTACTCGCTCCTGCTTCGAATTGGGGCTTAACCATAAGCGCCAACTGAGTCGCTGGCGTGATCTGCTGCAGAATGCTGGGGAGTAATTCGCGCAGGCTTATAAATGACACATCGGCAACGACAATATCAATGTTCTCAGTGGTCTTGAAGTTTCGGATATCGGTTTTTTCATGAAGCTCTATGCGCGGGTCACCCTGCAGGCTTGGATGAAGCTGATTAGAGCCGACCTCGACCGCAAAGACTTTACGGGCACCGTGCTGGAGGGCGTAATCCGTAAAACCACCAGTACTGCTACCGACGTCTAAAACTGTTTTGTCACGAAAATCGAGTTTAAGGACTTGGGCAATTGACGCCAGCTTAAGACCGGCGCGGCTAACATATTGCTCGGTGGCTGTGAGTTTGAGAACGGCTACTTCCCCGACCATGGTTCCGGCTTTAGTCTCCACGCGGCCATTTACGGTCACTTTGCCGAGCTTAACATAACTCTCTGCTTGGCTACGAGTGGTAACAAGTCCGCGTTGGACCAAGGCTTGGTCGAGGCGTGATTTGGGCATTTATTCCTTCACGCGTTCGCGGTAAGCGCCGGTGGCGGTATCGACGGACAAGATGTCGCCTTGCTTTATGAAAGCTGGGACCTTGATGGTGATTCCGGTTTCCAGCGTGGCCTCTTTAGTAATAGAGCTGCTAGTGTCACCCTTGACGGCGTCTTCAGTATAGGTAACTCGCAATGGAACATTTTTTGGTAGTTCAACGTTGATGGCGATGTTGTTAAAGAATTGAAGACTAACTTTGTCGCCCTCTTTTAAGTAACCTGCCCCGTCACCAAGCAAATCGGCGGCGATTTCGAATTGTTCGAAGCTGTCTTCGTTCATAAAGTAGAACTTAGATCCATCGGTGTAGAGGTATTGGACGTTTTGGTTAGAAACATCAGCGCGGTCGAGTTGTTCGTTGCCCTTGAAAGTCTTCTCCAGTACTTTGCCATCGAGTAAACTCTTTATGCGTACATTAACAATCGAACCACCGCGGCCCATAACTTTCTGGTTGTAATCGACAACGCGAAAAGGCTCGCCTTCCCACTGGAAAAGCGTGCCTTTTTTTAGCTCAGTAATACTTAAAGCCATGCAGCCTCCTAGTTACTAGCTACGAATGGTAGTAGAGCGATGTGGCGTGCACGCTTGATAGCGGTGCTGAGGCGGCGCTGTTGGCTTTCAGTCAGTCCAGTTTTCTTGCGAGACTCGATCTGTCCGTACATGTTTACGTAGCGTTGTAGGGTCTTGAAATCTTTGTAGTCAAAAAAGGCTACGTCAGTTCGGTGTTTAAAAATCTTGGCCATATTTATCCTTTAGGTTAAGTGTGGGCCGCCTACGCGGCCCGTCATTAGAATGGAATGTCGTCGAGGTTGATGGGTTCGTCGCCGATGTCTTCGATGACGACGTCATCTTTTTTCTGAGATGGAGCTGGCTTACTGCTACCGGCGTTGGAATTACCGCCACCGTGGCTGTTGCCGCCTTCGCTACCTTCGTTGCCTTCGCCGCGAGCGTCTAAGAATGTGACGTCGCTAGCGAGGACTTCTACTTTGTTGCGCTTAACGCCGTCTTGTTCCCAAGAGCGACTTTGCAGCCGACCCTGTACAAGGCAGCGGCGGCCCTTACTTAAGTACTGGGCGACGCGCTCAGCCAGTGGACCCCACGACGTAATGTCGATGTAGTCGGTGGCTTCTTGCCAGGCGCCGCTCTGGTCTTTGTAACTGCGGTTTAGGGCCAGACTAAAACTGGTGACGTTTTGGCCGGTTGGCGTTTGACGCAGTTCGGGGTCACGGGTTAGGTTTCCCATTAGAGTTACTTGATTTAAGCTTCGTGCCATTACTGACTCCTTTTCTTATAAGACATATGTCTTGCTTAGTTGATGTATTCCTACCCTACTCTTCCGCCACTCAAGTCGTCAAGAAACGGGTAAAATATTTAAGCGTTAGTTAAGAATTACTCTTCTGAATCTTCTTTGTCGCCGTCGTCACCACGGTCACCGCGCTTAGCGGCTTGATTGGCCTTAACCTGCTTGGCAGCTTCGGCTTTGGCGATAGCGGCTAGATCTGGCTTAGTGATGAGGAAACGGATAACCTCGTCGGTAATGTTGAGGGTGCTTTCCACCTTCATAACACCTTCGCCGGGCATTTCTACGGTGTAAAAAACGTACACAGCGTAGTCGTTACCTTTAATGCTGTAGTTAAGCTTGCGCTTACCCCAGTTATCAGTAGCGGTTATTTTGCCACCGTTATCGGTAACAATCTTTGTAACGCGGTCCTCAGCCTTGCTCAGGTCGACTTCCAGGTCTGGGTGATATAACACCGCAATTTCGTATTGATTTGTCAAAAAAGACCCCTTCATACGGTTACCATACCACTAGTGTATGGACAGCCCATGTGCACGAGTGGCCATGAGCTGAAGTTGATAGTGACCTAATTATATCCTATTTCAATCTGTTAAGCAACACGCGCCAGACGCACTTCACGGGTGCGATTGAGGTAGCCCTTGGTCAATACCTGACCGACCTGGCCGGCTGCAATTTGGACTTTAATATCGGGACGAAAGGGCCAGTAATCTTCGGGGATATTCTGTAAGGCGTCCAAGTGCATCAGAATGCCGCCTAATTCACGTAGCAGGGCTTCTCGTACCATTTCCTGCTGTTCCTCGTTATAACCACCCCGACGAAGTTCTTCTCTAGCAAATAGCCTTTGGTGACTAACAGTCTGGCGGGCTGCCATGAAGAAATCACCAACTACTTCCCACGCCCTGAGTGTATAGCGCATGACTTCGGGGTCTGGCATTGGCGGCGTTTCTGATACCGCGTGGATCCAGTTATGAAAAACTCGCTGTACTCGTATTACATTGCTGCCGTGTTCACGAAAAATGTAGGCCGGTACACCCGATGATTTTTGGGCTTCCACATAGTTTGCCCGTGGCCAGCATAAATGGTGTCTATCAGGCTTTCCAAGCCAGTGGAAGGATGGGTCTATAGTCTCTAAAACCTGGGCTATAAATGCTTTGTCGTCTATCAAACCCTTACCGTTAAGAACGGGTATAATCTTATGCTTTCTAGGGTCGATTAGCCGAAACTGAGCCGCCGGTAGGCCATCTAGATGCGCCCGCACTACTTCTTCTGCCGAGCCGCGAGGTGCTTCCAGTGTCGTATCGATTAGTTCTTGTGAAGTTATTTCAGCAGGAGATAAAGCGCCTATTGCAATAAATTCCGGTTCATCTGATTCAAGCAGACTGGCTGCTATAGAGCGAATCAAAAAGCCCCTGTCGTGTTCGACAGGGGCTGGTGTAAGCGCAGCGAGTTCAGCGTTCGTTCCTGGTGGAGTTAGACGCTGAATACTCACTACGCTCATCTCCTTTAGCAGTTTTTGTTCTTATGCTTATAGTAGTCCTCGCCACTGCTTTTTGGCAAGCACGATTTAGCGAGTCAGATATTCGTCTTCGTCGGACTGTTCTAAGTCGTCTACTGCCGCTCCTGGTGCGCCGCCACCAAAGACGTCATCGAGCGAGCTCACCAGCACTTCACGCGGTTTGTTGCCGGTTGCGGAGCTGACAATGCCTTGTTCTTCCATGGTGTCGATAAGCTTGGCGGCGCGGCCATAACCAATGCCGAGGCGTCGTTGTAGTAAGCTGGTACTGGCTTTACCACCGTCAATCACCACTCGTACGGCGTCGCGGTACATGGGCTCTTCGCTGCCACTATTGCCGTTTGCGCTGTAGTCGGCCACAATCCCGCCCTTGCCGTTGAGTTGAACCGGTTGACTGACGACTTCGTCGTCGTATTGTGGTGGGCGCTGCATCTTTAAGAATTCGGTGACCTTAGCGGTCTCTTCGTCTTCAATTAAAGCGGCCTGGACACGCTTTGGCTTCGGCATGTCGCTGGTAAGCAATAACATGTCACCACGGCCGAGCAGCTTTTCGGCGCCCATCTGGTCGATAATGGTTCGAGAATCAATCTGACTGGCCACAGTAAAAGCAATACGGGCCGGCACGTTGGCTTTAATAAGACCGGTTATGACGTCGACCGACGGACGCTGCGTAGCCAGGACCAGGTGAATACCAGCGGCGCGGGCCTTCTGGGCTAAGCGGACAATTAAAGCTTCAACGTCACGAGCGGCCATCATCATCAGGTCGGCCAACTCATCTATTACAATCACGATGTAGGGCATGCCCTCTTCTTGTTTGAGGTTGTTATATTCACTAATATTGCGTTTGCCCACCTCGGCCATGGCACGCAGTCGGCGCTCCATTTCGGCCACAGCCCACTTGAGCGCGCTTATACACTTCTCGGGTTCGTTAATAACTGGTGTCAGCAAGTGCGGGATATCGTTGTAGGGCGCCATTTCCACCTGCTTCGGGTCAACTAAAATTAGCTTTAGGTCAGATGGCGAGTTGCGGTAGAGCAGACTCGTTAAGAACGTGTTGATCATGACTGACTTACCGGAACCGGTCTGACCAGCTACCAACAAGTGGGGCATTTTAGCGAGGTCAGCGACCACTGGCTTGCCGGCAATATCTTTACCGATAACAAAGGTTAGTGTACCTTCAATGTCGCCCCACTCTTTTGAGGTAAGCAAAGACGCCATGCGAACGGTAGCAGCTTTTTTATTCGGCACTTCTATACCGACGGCGCGCTTGCCCGGAATTGGTGCTTCCATCCGGATGGAATGGGCGGCTAGGTCGAGCGCCAAATTATTTTCAAGAGCGGTGATTTTTGTTAGCTTTACGCCGGTTGGTGGCTTCATGGTGTACTGGGTAACGCGCGGACCTATATTAGCGCCTTCCATCTCGACTTCTATATTGAAGTTAGCGAACGTGTCGTGGATAATCTGAGCGTTACCGTTGACATCCCCGGCGTCGGCTTTGTCTTGCTTTTGGTTTAGCAACGATAAAGCTGGGAACTGCCAGTTAGGGTCGCTGGCGATAGTAAGGGCGTCGTGGTTCTCATTAATAGTCAACTTCGCAGCAGTGTTACGCATGCTGCTCAGGCGCGGCGACTCTTTCTCTTTCTCAGCAGCCGCGGTTTCGGCGCTATGATGTACGACTGGGACTCCCTCATTAGTCTTAAAGCTACTGGCGACGGCACGGGTTTTGAGCGCCACTAAATCGGTCTCACCTGAGGCTTCACGTTCCGGGCGCTTTAATAAGGCAGCGGCGCTGGCCAACACGTGTAATGAGATACCAAGTGCAAAGAACAGCGTTAAAAGCGTCAGGACAATAAATAATAAGCTGGCTGGGAATTTATCGAGCGCGCTCAGCACCGCATTGCCAAGAATTCGACCAACGCTGCCGCCGTGACCCCCAGTAACTTGGCCTAAACTATCTTTGTGGCTAAAAGCAACGTGTGCCCAAGCCGAAGAAAAGACCAGGACACCGAGCATACTGGTAAATTTGCCGAATGGCATACGGTGGTCCTCATCTGTAAACTTAACGACACCCCAGTAGGCTAAGGCCGCCGGAACTAGGTAAGCCATCCAGCCAAAGGACCAATAAGCGGCTTGAAAGAGCCCTTTCGGTAGGCTGCCGCCGGTGCCGAAGCCGCCGAGTAATGCGAAAATTCCAAATAAAATTAATAGGATGGCGCCGCTATACGCCAAGAACGGTGAACGCTCGCGTTCTATTGGTGCTTCGACTTTGCGTTTTCTAGTTTGTGTTTTCTTTTTTGCCATCGATTTTGTTTATTATACCCTGTTAACTGCTTATGGTCTAGCCGTTTTCTGACGGCGGTTGTTGCCCTCTTGCCTGTATCAGCCTACCTGTTTCCACGGCCTTTTCGAGTAAGGCGATTTGCTCAATCTGTATAGCTGTGGAGATTCCAGGGTCGACGCTGCTGCGGGCAACATCTAATCTATCAACTAACATATCCAGTACTTTGCTACCAGTGCTCTGGTGGCGTAATGCGGGGTCAACTAAAGAGTCTTGGAAGGGTGTGCGTTCTTCCGGCGATGATGAGCTGGTCATTGGTATACTATAGCAATTTTTACATCTATTGTCAACGAGCTAATGCTTTTTATGTATAGATAGCTAGGACTGTTTCGACCGAGCGTGACTAGTATTTAGTAACAGTCTTTGACGTTTGGCTAACGTTGCCAGCTGCGTCCTTGGCTTTGGCCAAAATAGTGTGTGTGCCTCGACTAACTTTGCTACCGTTGGTATTCCAGGACGTAGATAGGGTGTTTCCCTGTCCGCTGGCATACAGGCGACCGTCTATGTAAATTTCTAGGTTAGATAGTGCGACGTTATCTGACGCATTGGTGGAGATTGTTACGTTGCCCTTAACGGTGGCGCCGTTTGAAGGTGCGGTTAGGTTTACCACGGGTGGTATTGTGTCGGCGGTAGGTGCTGTAACTGGCGCGGGTGGCTGTACTGGCGCTGGGGTCGCGAAGGCGATCCAGTTTATGTCGCCAAGGTATCCCGAGGCGGCGGCTTTCTCAATGTACAAGCGTACAATGTGCGGTCCGGCGGTGAGGTTAACTGCGTCTTTAGTAATCGTTGTAAAGGTGTCGTACGATCCAGTCACTGGCACGGCTACTGCGCCGGTAACGTTGACCCCGTCTACTTCAGCATGAAGACTAGCACCGCTTGCAACGGCGGCCACCCGGGCCTGGAATTGGTAGGTGCCGGCTGTTGGCACGGTTACGGAGTATTCTACCCATTCATCTTGCTGGACCCAGCCGAGTTTGAAGCCGCCTTCAGCGCTTTGACTGACGTCCACAGCATCGGTTCGATACAGTCCACCGTTATTGGCGGGGTCGAGATCGTGGAAAGCGACTCCTTCTCCGCCCTGGTCATAGTTTTCGGCTTCAATGCGCCCCGGTAGCGACACTGCACTGTTGTACGGCGCTTGCGTGACTGGAGTAGGCGTCGGTGTCGGTGTTGGAGATGGCGTAGGTGTCGGTGTAGGCGTAGGGCTGGTGCTACCGCCGGGATTAGCAGCGTCCAATAGCGGTGGCACGGGTGGGGCGTCGGTACTTACTGTTCCAGTGGCGTCCTGACCTTGGGCCTGCCAGTTCGTGAAATTAAATGTAGTGGTGTTGTTGCCACTAGCGCCGTACCAGGCGAAAGCTGCTGTACCGGTACCAACAGATGTTGGAAAGAAATATTTGTTATTTGCAAATCGGTTATTGCCGCCGCTAAAGTATCGAGTACAGGGGGTTGGTACGCCATTGCAGTCGACCATGATCCCGTTTAATTGCCCGTTGGGGTTCGGGTAATAGACGTTGCCGCTGGTCGCTCGGGACATGATAATAGTGTTGTCGTGGATGTTCAAATTGGTCAATTCCCAACTACCGATGGTACTGTTGCTGGCTATTCGGCCATCTTGGTAGGCTACGATACCACCGCCGTAATTGCCGCTAATGTAATTGTTGTACATCTCTACATCGCGGGAGTTAGTCGTAACGATACCGGTCCTTCCGAGGTACCAGCCGTAGCCAGTATTACCATTATTGCGAATAATATTGTTACGAATGGTGGCTTTATAGCTTATTTCCCATGACAATCCGCTGAAAGCGTTATCTTCCGAGATATTATTTTCGATAAGCGCGTTATTGTTGTTAATGTCGTACCAGATTCCGGCACCATAGTTATGGTGAAACCAGTTGTTAGACATGGTACTACTTCCAGAGTAGGCAAACTTCATGGCGCCACCTTCGAAGCCAGGATCGGTGTGTTCGGCGTTGTTATATGACAATTCGTTGTTATCGGTAATATTTACTCCGCCGCCAATACCGAGCTGCCCATTTTTAGTAATTATGCTATTGCGGAGTTCACCGCCGTACATCATCATTCCCTGCCCGTGGTTGAGGCGAATTACGCTATTAATGATCTGAGCGTTACCTTGGAAGCGTAGAGCTGGAGTTTGGATAGGGTTGCCGAACTTTTCTATCGTTACGTTCTTTATGACGTTATTGCTATAGCCTAGGAGAGCAGCAGCTTGATTAGCCCCGGCTGGATCAGCGGTAGCGGCAGATGTTTCTACCGTTACACCGTTTGGATTGTCGCCAATGTAAATGCGGCTGGCGCCGTAATCAAAGAAGAACTTTCCAGGAGCAACTTTGGCTAAGCTATCAACTTGTACCAAGCTGGTTTGACCAATAAATACGTCCTCGGCTTTGTTGCACATATTGTATTCAGCTTCCGGACATAAGTTGTAGCCGCTAGCTATTTTTTCTGGGAAGCGTTGGGTTTGACCATCTATGTACCAAGTCGTACCAGATTGCTGCCAACCGGTTAGCACTTTAGAGCCATTAATAGAAGCGCCCGGAAAACCTAAGAGTTGTTGCCCTGTCTTTAGCGTCACATTGTTAGTTAAACGATGAGCGCCTGTAGCCAGCCCAAATTTAGTACCGTCTGGCTTGGAGTCCACTAAGGCCTGGTTGAACTGACCCGGTTGCACTAACACGTCATATAACGGCGTATAACTGGTATCAATTCCCCGAGCCGGCAAGCCAGTAGCGCCGGCAAATAGCAGCGTACTTATTCCAAGCAAGCCGAACAGGCCTACAACTATCAGTAATGATTTTTTAGTTTTGAGTTTACTGTTAACAAAATTTCCGGTGCCTCCGGTTACTACTTCTGATTTCCCACTAGTTTCAGACATTGGTGCTTCCTTGCTATTATTCCTTACCCTAAAAATAGCACGGCCTTAGCATAAGCACAATGATGCCTCTGTTTCGAGGCTTCTGTGGCGAGATCAGAATTAGTCGGTGCGGGCGTCTTGGGTTAGCAAACGGGCGCGCATCTCTTGGAAGCGTTTCTGCTGGTCGGCGGCTAGCTCTTCTGGAGACTTGACCTTCTCGGCCGGTTGCTCTGGCTGGCCGGGTTGGGCTGGTTGGCCGTTCTGACCATTCTGCTGGCGGCCATCGGGCCGATTACCGCCCCCGCCACTAATGACATTGATGACCGGGATAACAATTGGGCTACGCTGGGTCTGTTCAAACAAGTAATGGGTGATGTGGTCTTTGAGTTCCACCTTGAAGCGGTCGAGGTCGACGCGCTTGAAGCGCTGTTGGACGGCTCGTTTTAGTTCTACCCGGAGGCCATTCATGATCTCTTCGTTGTCTCGCATGTAGATGAAGCCGCGACTAATGATGTCGGGGCTAGTCATGAGGTTGCCCGATTTTTTATCGATGGTTAGGATGATGGCCACCAGTCCCTCTTCGCTGAGCAGTACGCGGTCTTTAACGACGACGTTGCTAACGAGCGCCCCAGTTTGGTCGACTAAGATTGTCCCGTGCGGCACTTCGCCGATAGTCTCCATTTTGTCGGGAGTAAAGGCTAGCACTTGGCCGTTCTCGGCGTTGACGGTATTAGCCCGCGGTATCCCCTGCTCAACGGCAAGATCAATGTGGCGTTGTTTGACGCGATAAGCGCCGTAGATTGGTACAAAGAATTTAGGCTGGGTAAGCTGGATCATTTCGGCGTACTCGTCGCGGCTGGCGTGGCCAGATACGTGGAGCGGTCCCACGCCGTCAAGTTCGTGGTTACGGTGTTCGAAGACATGGACGTGCTTGCGCACGAGGCCGTCGACCATGTCACCAATGAGGGAGTCGTTGCCACTTTCTGGAATTGGCGTACTGGAAAGGACGACGGTGTCTTGTTCCTTTAGTTTCACGTGACGGTGTTCACCGTTGGCCATACGCTGCAGCGCCGAGCTTGGCTCGCCCTGACTACCAGTACAGACCACGACGACATCGGTGTCGTTCATAGTAGCCACGCTGGCGATAGGTACGAAAGTTCCCTTCGGAACGCGCACAAAGCCGTGGCGAATAGCCATTTCTAACGTGCTGACCATGCTGCGGCCGTCCATGGCAACCTTGCGACCATTGTGCACGGCGGCGTTGATAATCATCTGAACCCGGTTCATGTTGGTACTAAAGAGTCCAACAAAGATACGGCCGGGAGCCTGATTGATAATATCGATAAAGCTTTGTTCGATGGTCGATTCACTTGGCGTTCGGCCGGAGCGCTCAACAGTAGTACTTTCACTAAGAAGTGCTAGTACACCTTCGTCACCTAGGGCTTTAAGGCGATCGTAATCACTGCGCTCGTGGTCGAGCGGATTAGGGTCAAAGCGGAAGTCACCGGTGTTAATGATGCGGCCAACGGGCGTGTCTAGAACAATACAGGTCGAGCCCGGGATAGAGTGGGTAATGCGCACTAGTTCCACGAAGAATTCACCTATCTTTAGGCGTTCGTGAGTATTCTCGTTCATCATGACGGTCTTGAGCTCAAAGCCGTCGGGCATTGGCAGGCCGAAGTTATTGAAGATTTCTTCAACGCGACCGATAGTAAAGTTACTGCCATAAATTGGCGCTGGATACAGCGGCACGATGTGCGGCAAGCCGCCGATGTGGTCTAAGTGTCCGTGCGTAATAATGTAGGCGCGGATTTTGTGCTTGATCTGATCTAGGTAGGCCGTGTCGACAATACCATAGTTGATTCCTGGTAGGTCTACCCCGAGGTCATTGCCACAGTCAAGGATGACGGCGTCATTAATGTATTCAACCAAAATCATGTTCTTAGAACCACCGCCGTCCATGCCACCGAGTCCGATGATCTTAAGGCGTGGGGTATCATCTATTTGATTGGCGCGTTGCGGTTTGACGGCGTCGGCTGTCTGGTACTTGGTAGCAATGCGCTGGGCATCCATCTGCGAACGCTTCTGGGCTCGGACGGCTTGACCTCGCGAGGTGCTGAGCGAGCCGCTAAGGGGTGGCTTTCCGCCGCCTTGGCCGTTGCCGCCGCCGTTACCGCCACGACCGCGTCCACCGCGGCTGCGATTTTGACCGCTTTGGCCGCCGCCAGTACCCTGGCCGGCACTGCTGCCGTCAGATCGAGGACCACGCGGCGGTCGGCTACGATTATCGTTGTTAGTTGGCTGGTCGCTTGATGCGCCGCCGTTGTTGGTGTTATTAGTTTCTGGTTCCATTGTTTCTCCTTTTCGAGTTCAATGTTTGTGTCTTGGCTATTGCTAGCTAGACTTAATTTTATTCATAATTATGGGGATCACTGCAAAGTCATCTATCAGGGTTTGGCGCTGCGCCGGGTTGTACAAGGCAGCGGCTGGGTGAAAGAGAGGCAAAATGATTACCTCAAGTATATCACCCTTGTTCTCCTTTAAGCTCAGTTTGACCCGTTTGGGTTCCCCGTGGACTTTACTGATTTGCAGGTCCGGTAAGAAGCAGTTCATGCTGTGGCGCCCGAGGGTAACCACAATCTTTGGCTGAATCACTTCTAACTGGCTCTGTAAATACGGCAGAAAAGCCTTCTTTTCGTCTGGTTTCGGGTCGCGGTTATCTGGTGGACGGTACTTAACAATATTGGTTATGTAGATGTCTTCGCGCTGCAAGCCAATCATTTCCAGCATCTGGTTGAGGAACTTCCCGCTAGCGCCGACAAAAGGTTTACCCAGTTCATCTTCTTTCTTGCCCGGAGCCTCACCGATGATAACGATGTTGGCGTTGGGGTTACCCTCCCCAAAGACTAGCTGCGTAGCCTGTTCTTTTAACTCTGGCGTTATGCCGTCATCTAAAATGCGTTGTTTGACGGCCTCGAGCCGGTCTTGCTTATCGGTGTTTGGCACGGACTGGCCTTTTGCTGAATGCTAGCTTCAAAAATTTGAATGCGTTTTGTAAAAAGCCGACCAAAAATACGAGGGTTAACAGATACCACCACAAATTTCCGCTGTCGATTGCTAGGCTGGCAAAGCCGTAACAGATGGCCAGCTCGAGCACCGCAAAAACTAACAGCCCAATTTTAGTTTTGTGCCAGGCGTCGAGCTGCCGGATCATCTAGTTATTCAGTTCCCTGCGCTTCAGGCAAGGCAGCGCGCATGGAGAGCTGGAGGCGGCCACGCTCGTCGATGCCGAGTAATTTAACGCTTACTAGGTCGCCTTCTTTGACGACGTCGCTCGGGTGGCCGACGCGTTCATTGCTCATTTCTGAAACGTGCACCAGGCCGTCTTTGCCCGGCATGATTTCTACGAAAGCACCAAAGTCCATGACGGTCTTAACGGGGCGATCGGTGTAGATCTTACCGACTTCCGGGTCTTCGGTAATGCCGAGTATCCAGGCTTTGGCGGCGGCAATGCTCTCGCCGTCGGGGCTGGCGATCATGACGGTACCGTCGTCTTTGATGTCAATTTGGGTGTTAGTTTCGGCGGTGATGCGCTGGATAGTCTCACCGCCCTTACCGATGATTTCGCGAATCTTATCAGGGTTAATCTGGATAGATTCAACGCGTGGTGCATATGGGCTCATGGCCTTTGGCGTGTTAATGGTGGCTTCCATGTGCTCAAGAATGTGGAATCGCCCCTCTTTGCCCTGTACTAGAGCTTTTTTGAGCGTTTCAACTGGCAGCCCGTGCACCTTCATGTCCATCTGCAGCGCCGTTATACCTTTACGGGTTCCGGTAACCTTAAAGTCCATGTCGCCGGCGAAGTCTTCGGCATCGGCGATGTCGCTGAGTACGATGGCTTTGTCGCCTTCGACCATAAGGCCCATGGCAATACCACTAACAAGCGCCTTCAGTGGCACACCAGCATCGAGTAACGCGAGGACGCTCGAACAGGTAGCGGCCATACTTGTCGAACCGTTTTGGCTCATAATTTCAGTTACGGAACGGATGGCGTACGGGAATTCGGCTTCTGATGGCAAAACGGCAGTAACGGCACGCTCGGCGAGGTAGCCGTGGCCGATTTCGCGGCGGCCCGGTGAACCAAGGCGGCGGACTTCACCGACGGTGTAGCCAGGAGCGTTGTAGTGGTGGAAGTAGCGGCGTTCGCCTTCTTTTTCCATGGTATCTACTACTTGGTTGAAGCTGAGTGGTGCCAAGGTAACAATGTTGAGGGCTTGGGTCATACCGCGAGTAAACAGGCTGGAGCCGTGAGCACGTGGCAGTAAGCCAACTTCGCTGCTGAGGGTACGGATTTCGGTAAAGCCACGGCCATCGGGACGGACATTGTGGTTCAAAATGCCATCACGTACATCTTTATGCACGGCTGTCTGAAAGGCTTCGGCGTAGGTATTGGCGTTGGCGGCGTAGTCTTCGTGCTTCTCGGCCATGGCGAGTTGCAGCTCATCTTTAAGGTTGCTGACCAAAACGTTACGCTCGGGGTACGGCTTGCGAAGGTCTTCGCCGAGGCGACCCTCTATCCAGTCGTTAACTTCAGTTTGGATGGTGGCGTCTGGAAGGTCGAGGGTGTATTCCTGCTTGGAAACGCCAACTTTGGCGGCCAGTTCCTGCTGCAGGGCAATGGCGGGTTGCATAGCTTCGAAGGCGTAAGCGATGGCTTCAGCCACCTGCTCTTCGGTCACTTCTGAGGCTCCGGCCTCTACCATCATGACGCCGTCTTTGGTACCAGCTACTACTAGGTCGAGGTCGCCGTCATCAAGCTGAGCTGGCGTGGCAAAGGCAGTGTACTTACCATCAACTAGGCCAACCCGGAGGCCGGCAACGGGGCCGTTAAACGGCGCACCGGTCAGCATAAACGCGGCGCTGAGGGCAATCATGGCAATCATGTCGGGGCGGAAGCTTGGATCCATACTGAGGACGCTGGCGACACCCTGGGCTTCGTGGCGGTAACCTTTGGGCCACAGCGGGCGTATTGGTCGGTCAATTAAACGGCCAATTAAGATTGCGTCGTCACTCGGGCGACCTTCCCTTTTAATAAATCGGCTACCAGAAATTTTACCAGCGGCATACATTTTTTCTTCATAATCGATGCTCAGCGGAAAGTAGTCGAAGCCGCTCAGGCTCTTGTTACTGACCATGGCAGTACCGAGAACGACTGTGTCGCCGTAGCGGGCCAAAACTGAAGCCGAAGTACGGAAGCCAACACGGCCGACTTCTAAGCTAAGGGTTTTGCCACATAGCTCGGTAGTAACGGTAATAATGTCTTTACCGAGGGGGTTAATAGTTTGTCCATTATTAGGCATAGTGGAACCTTCTTTCTTTGTTAGAGCATCTTCGGCAGTGTTCAAATATACAGCGCGTCTTGTGCTATAGCACTAGGTATATCTGTGGCACTACCGGAGAGCTTGAACGTTAATGTGCACAAGTTGGTCGCCTCGAGATTCGAGACGACTAGCTATGCATTAACTAGCGACGGATGCCGAGCTTAGCGATCAGGTCTAGGTAGGCCTGGCTATCGCGAGCGGCGATGTAGCGCAGCATACGGCGGCGCTTACCGACCATCTGCAGTAGACCACGGCGAGCCATGAAGTCGTGCTTGTTGACCTTTAAGTGCTCGGTGATTTCCTTGATGCGCTCAGTGAGAACACCGACCTGCGCGCTCGAACCACCAGTGTCCTTAGCGTGCACTTGCACGTCTTTGATAATGGCTTGTTTCTTTTCAGTTGTAATCATATAGACCCTATATTACCAGATGATGGCCCCTGGCGCAAGACGGTCTACTTCATACCAAGTGATTGGCCAGGAAGCAGTGGCATGGAGTCAGGGTTGCTTAGCGTTTGGCTGCTACCAGCCTCATAGGCGTATAGAGTATTTCCTTCTTTACCCGCATTGGTATAGCCGATAAGGCTTAACTCAGGTCGTTCAGGGTCAAACGGTATAAATTCTAAATTGGTAGAAGAATATGGCACCGCTGTTATTTGAACATCGCCGTTGGCGTCAGAGCCAGCAATACCGATGAAAGCGCCATCTAGAATATTACCTTTAGTGGGTAGGACTCCGTCTTCGCTATACTGCGTTAAGATGATCGGATCCCGGTAAACAACCCTGGGCTCGGTGCGGCCAGACCTGTCGATGACTTCCCCATGAGCAACCCTCATTGTTAGGCTGTTTAAAGGGCCTTTATTTAACTTTAGATCTTCGGTGTATTGGGCGGCTAACTTAGTTGCATAGACAGCATTGTAGGCCTCGATTTGAGCAATATTAATCTGCTCTTTTTTGGAGGGTCCATCATAACTGGTAGCCTTGCCGACAGCTATGCCTGAGCCGAAAAGAGCGGCAGCTGCTAAGCCAGTAGCAAGCGCTTTCTTAGCTAACTTATTTTTACTGGTTAGTTGTATTTCGTGTGGTTGTTTTGTGGTCATCAATATATATTAATCTTTAATTGTGTATTTGTCAATAGCTGGATCGAGTGTTTCATCTGTTAGGTCGGTAGCTGTAACGGCACCTTCGACTAGTTTGCTGGCGATAGCCGTGCGACGTAACTGGGTAGTGTAAGCGCCTGTTTCTAGCGCAGCGCCCAGGTCTTCTACTAGGGTGCGAATGTAGGTGCCCGACGACACGTCGGTTACAAGTTTTACTTCGGGGTAATTGTAGTCGACTAGTTCTAAACGATGGATTGTGACTGGTCGAGCCTCAATGATTACCTCTTTACCATCGCGGGCTAGTTTATAGGCGCGGACGCCATTTATCTTTATAGCCGAAAAGGCGGGTGGTATTTGTTGGATTTCGCCGCGGAACTGTTCTAGAGCCGCTGCTATTTCCTCCCGCGTCGGTACGCGGTCTGAGACATCGGTTATATCCCCTTCCGGGTCGCCGGTGGTACTGGTTTGGCCGAGGCGCATCGTCATTTCGTACGTTTTGTCGAGCTTGCTGAATTCACTGGCGCGCCGGGTGTATTCTTTGCCAATAAGTAAAATCAGTAAGCCGGTGGCGAATGGGTCGAGTGTACCCGAGTGGCCGACTTTGCAGTTTTTGGGTTTTTTGCCTTCCACGGTAGCAACGATCCGGCGTACGTAATTAACCACGTCAAACGACGTCCAGCCGGCGGGCTTATCGACTAGAAGAATTCCTTGCATTAGGCCTTAGTGTACTCGAAGACGGCTTGAGGCAACAACTTACTGCTGTGGAGGGGTGCCGAAGTTGAACGGAATTGGCGGTGGCACTGGCGGTGGCGCGTTGGGGTCATTAACCTGCGGCTGCGGCGTAGGTAACGGCGTTGCGGGTGGTATGGGCATGGTGCTGTCGGTTGGAGCAGGCGGGATAACTTGGTTTAGCACGTCGCTGAAAGAGCTAGTAGGCACAGAAGCGGTCTCCACGGTGTCGATTGGGCGTAATGGATCGCCAAGTGGCTGCGCGCCGAGGGCCTGGACTGGCTCGGGCGGCAGCGGCTGACTACTAAGGGCGCGCATTACTTCGTCGCGCGCAGTGTCTAATGACTCGGGCGCCTCTGCTTCTACGTGTGGGCTATGAACTTCGGCTTCTAGTTCGGCTAAGGTTTTCTCGACCGCGTCGGGCTCGGGTTGTGGTTGCGGGGCATTAAACTGATTACCAGCATCTTGCATAGCGGCTACCAAAGACGGGGGCGGCGGCGTAAAGCCGGTCAATAATGGTTCCGGGCGACTGGCTGGAGCGGGCGGAGTCGGTGCTGCGATGTGCTCCTCAGCTTTTGGCTCAATTACCGTCATCGGTTCTGGAGTTGGGTCGGGTGTTCGGCTTAATAGCGCCGGTGGCGGCGTGTCTGAAACACCTAGAATGTCGTTACCAGGGTCTAACTGTTCTGGTTGACTGTTGGCGGTCAATGTCCCGCCGAGTGTTGGCGGTTCAATAATAAGACGCGATGATTTGTTGGAAGGCTCGTTACCCGCTGGAGCTGGTTCGGCCACAGGATTGACTGGCGCCGGCAATTCACTTTCTTGCGCGGCTGGCTCATCTGTCTCAGCAACTTCCGGTAATTCGGTTTCGTTCTCAGTAGCTTTCAAATCCTCTAGAACTGCTTCTATGCTGTCGTGATCAATTTCTAAGGTTCCGTCGGCTGAAGTTTTAGCTGGTGCGGGCGTGTCAGTTTGATGGCTATCGGCGCTGCTTGCCACAGGCTGATTATTTGCCGAAACTGGCGTAGTTTCTGGCTCTTCTAATTTAGTAGCGACGAGCTGTTGATTAGCGCCCGCGGCCATCAGCTCGGCACTGATGCTCATTGTTTGTGGGGTGGTTTTTTCGTTACTGAAGCGGTGGGTCTCAGAGACGATACCGGTTAACAAGGCGGTCGCAACCTGGGCGTCGAGTAAATTATCGCCGAGCGAGTGAGCAAGCCCAACAACCAATTCTGATAGGCTGCTGGCATTTGGTTCTGACCAGTTGATACTTCCAAGTTGTGCTCCTGAAGTGGTAGCAATCCCTATAACGACAGCATCGTGGAGAATACGGCCGTGGGCAATAACAGCGGCGTCAAAATCTTCCTGTTGGTTCACGCCGAGCGCAATAACGGCGTCGACGTTAAAGTCGCCCTGGCTGAATTCTAGGTCTTTATCGCTAAGCGATATGCGGTACGGAGTAATAAAGATGCGTACCATCTCGTCTTCGACTTTATAGCGCAGCTTGTCGGCTTTGCTCTTGTCGAGGGCAATTATGAAGTCGCGGAGGCTGTCGGTGTTTTTTTCGAGCGTTTGTTCGGGCTGTAAGAACTCGAGCGTTGAGGGCACTTCCCCACTGAAGACGGCTGTCGCATGCTTACCAAACTTGTTGAGCAGCAAGGTTAAGCCTACACAGGCCGCTAATTGGTCGACGCTTGGGTTGCGGCTAACCGTCACTAATATATTAGTAGACGACTGTAGCTTCTCGACGAGTTGGTTTTTAGCGTTGTCCATATTATTTTGTATAGTACTTTTGTTTTTGAGTTTTGATTATTAGAATTTCTACTGTCAGCGTAGCACAAGCAGCTTGTGGTTGTCGAGCAAAATGCTAATGTATTCTTTACAAAGGGGCGACTCCTGTATATAGTCAATTATTGAAAGATAATTAAACTTACGCGTTCAACGACGTAACAAAAAGGAACCCCGCAATGCCAATCATCAAGTCCGCAAAAAAGCGCGTTAAAACCGCTAACAAAGCCGCCGTCCGCAATAGCAAGACTAAGCGCACTCTAAAGACAGCCCTTAAAAGCTTCCACGCCGCTGTTACAGGCAAGTCCAAGGACGCCGGTGACAAACACGCGAAGGCCCAAAGCGCCATCGACAAGACTGTTAAAAAAGGCCTAGTACACAAGAACAAAGCTGCTCGTTTGAAGAAGCAAGCTAGCGCAAAAGCCAAGGCCGCCGGCGTTAAGCCAGTTGCCCGCACCAAGAAAGCTGCACCAGTTAAAAAAGCAGCCGCTCCAAAGAAGACCGTTGCCAAGAAGCCTGCGGCCAAGCCAGTAACCAAAAAAGCCCCTGCTAAAAAGCCCGTTGCTAAGAAAAAATAGTTTTTTCTGTCAGCCTTTTGAACCGCCCTTCGGGGCGGTTTTTTAGTGTTTTGTAAGCGCTACCTGCAAAAAGTAGTTTTGTAAGGCTTCATCTACGTCCAGATTGCTGCGCTTACTTTTTAGGTCAATATCGAGTAGGTCATTAATGAGTTGCTTGAGTTCGGCCATACTTAGTTGCTTAGCAATAGCGGTGCTCTTCTGCACTACGTATGGGCTTAACTTAGCGGCGGCGGCGATGTCTGCGGCCGATCGATTACCGGCGGCTTTTATAACGGCGAGTATATGAAGCTGCCAAGCCAGCATGGCTATAATCTGCGACGCCTCGACTTTAAGCGCCCGCTGTTCCTGATACAGCTTGAGGGCGCGTTCGGCCTGCCCCGCAAAGGCCGCTTCTAATAACTGAAATATGGTGCTTTGCGGCGTTGGATCGGTGAGTAAATCTATGGTTTCGCGCGTTATTACATTGTCACGCAGCAGTAATTTTTCGAGTTCATTGGATAACATTTGTTGGTTGAGCCCGACCCGATCAATTAAATAGCGCGCGTCATTACTACGCAGCGTGCCGCCTTTGTCTTTGGCGGCTCGCACTAACCATGCGGCTAGACCGTTTACATCTAGCTCAGCGTACTCTGTAAAGGTAGTGTTTTTCTTAAGAAATTTATAATAAGCCGAGCGTTTGTCGAGCTTGGGCTCAACAATAATAACGTCTGTCGTGTCGGAGACTTCCTGCAATAAAATTTCGGCCTGTTCTATGAACTGTTTGTTGCTGCTGGGCGCGCGCAGGACTACTAATTTTTTGTTCGCCAGAAATGGCAGGCTCGTAATTGCCTCCCGCAAGCGCGATAGTTCAATCGTTTCGCCGTCAATTCGCTCTAGGGCTAGATCGCCGTGCTCGGCCACAAACCGATTGACCTGCGCGGTCAAATCGTAACCGAGTAAAAAGCTATTGGGGCCGGTAAGCGTCGTAATCATGTCTCCTTATTCTAGCAATTTGTCGCGTATTTATAGCCAGACTGTAAAATTTATCGTTTTAATATTGTTACTGTCGTGGTAAAACTAACAGAACAGACTTATGCCGCAAATTCTTATTGTTTCTAATCGACTGCCCGTGACCGTCAAAAAAGTAGACGGCAAACTCAGCTTTGAAATGAGTATGGGTGGCGTTGCCACTGGCCTCGCGTCGTATGTAAATAGTCGTAAAAATAAGTGGATCGGCTGGCCCGGGATTGCTTCCGAAGAGCTAACCGACACCGATAAGCAGAAAATTACTGCTGAACTGGCCAAGCGTAACTGTGTGCCGGTCTTCTTAACCAAGAAACAAGTGACAGACTTTTATAATGGCTACAGTAACAGCCTGCTCTGGCCGTTGTTCCATAACTTGCCAATGGATAGCGCCGACGAGCGGTGGTGGAAAGCCTACAAGGCCGTTAACAAAGCTTTCCATCAAGCAGTTCTGAATACGACAGTCGGTAAAAGTAGCGTTTGGATTCAGGATTATCAGCTTATGCTGCTGCCCGAAATGGTGAAACTCGAGCGACCAGAACTCCACGTTGGGTTCTTTTTACATATTCCCTTCCCAGACGCCAAGACATTCGCCAAATTACCAGAAGCCGAGCGCTTGCTACGCGGGATGCTCGGCGCCGATTTAATTGGCTTTCACACTAAAAATTATGTCTCTAATTTCGCCAAAACGGTCCAATCGTTCGACCTTGGATTAATAGCCGACGACCAGCTGATTCTACCCGATCGGACTGTCCGGGTTACTAATTTTCCTATGGGCATCGACTATGAAAAGTTTACGGCGGCCCGTAAGATCCCGGCAGTGAAAGCCGAAGTCAAACGCCTTAAAAAGCAGTACAAAGGGCAAAAAATTATCGCCGGCGTCGATCGACTCGATATCACAAAAGGTTTTGTCGAACGTTTAATTGCCTTCCGCGATTTTTTGCGCCAGTATCCCCGAGAGCACGGTAAAATTGTTTTCGTGTTAGTCGGTGCGCCGTCACGTGGTGAAATTGCCGCCTACCAGAAACTAAGCCGTAAAGTCGAAGCATTGGTGCACGACATCAACAACGAATTCAGGACCCCCAAATGGCAGCCGGTCGACTACAATAATCAAGGCTTGAATTTCGAAGCTATGACCGCCCTGTTTCAAATTGCCGACATTGCTTTTATTGCACCCCTTCGCGATGGCATGAATTTAGTAGCCAAAGAATATATTGCCAGCAAAAAGAAGAACGGCGTCTTGATTCTCAGCGAAACTGCCGGAGCCGCCCAAGAATTAGAAGATGCTCTAATAGTAAATCATAAAAAGCCGGCTACTTTAGTAGCAGCAATCGATCAAGCCCTGCATATGCGCCGCCGCGAAGTACGCAGCCGTTTTAAGCGTATGAAACGGCATTTGGCGAGTCATACAGTCCACACCTGGGCGGGTGATTTTATGGCTACCTTACAAAAGCCCGTACCGGGGACGCCGCAACTGATTTCGCGGACGCTAACGCCAAAGTCGCAGACCATGATCCACGCCCGCTACCTGCAAGCCGATAAGCGCTTATTACTGCTCGATTACGATGGCACGTTAGTGCCCTTTAGCGGCGATTATTCAACCAGCCGAGCGCCAAAAACCCTCGTTAATTTACTCAACAAATTAACTTCCGACCCAGCCAATACCGTAGTCGTCGTTAGTGGCCGCTCGGCCGATGACCTCGATGCCCGTTTTAGTGGGCTGTCGCTCAATCTTGTAGCCGAACACGGTGCCATGACTAAACCTGCCGGACAGGCGCACTGGAAGACTCTGGCGCGCGCCGAGAGCAAATGGAAAAAGCAGATTCTACCCATTTTGCGTAAATACGCTTCACTGACGCCGCTCGCTCGCGTAGAAGAAAAACCACATTCGCTGGTGTGGCACTACCGTCAGTCACCGCCCTATTACGCCCAGAAGAACGTCGTGATATTAAAGCGGGTTCTGAAACCGATTTTAAAAACATTTAACTTGGCGACATTTCAGGGCAATAAGATTTTAGAAATTAAAGACCCATCTATCAATAAAGGTGCGGCCGTTAAGCGTTGGCTCAATAAAGACTATAGCTTTGTTTTAGCCATTGGCGATGATTACACCGATGAGGACATGTTTACCACCCTGCCTGCTACCAGTTACACCATCAAGGCGCGGAGTGGACGCACGGCCGCCCGTTACCGCCTGCAAAACGACAAAGCCGTCGTAGAGTTCCTGCGCGTGCTAACTAATAAATCAATTAACTAGCTTCTGACATTTTGGGCAGGTGTGGGTGCCCCGCCCGGCAACGCGAGTTTTTACTATGAGAGTATTACAGCGCGGACACGGTCGGCCCTCTCTCCGAAATACGGCAGCAAAGTTAAGGTATCGGCCCCGACTCCCCTCGGCGTCTACGTAATTTCTGTCACTACTACCGCCTTCGGCAATCGACTGCGTCAAAACGGCCTGCATGGCCGTGTACAGCGGCTTATACTTAGCGGCTGGCACGTTTTTAACAAGCGTTGTCGGGTGTAGCTTGGCGCCCCAAAGGCTCTCATCGGCATAGATATTACCAATACCGGCAACGACTGTCTGGTCTAAAAGCGCCGCTTTGATGTTGGTGTTCTTGCGCCGCTGCAAACGCGCTTGTAAGTTTTGCCAGCTAAAATCGGCGCTCAGAGGCTCGGGTCCGACCTTTTTAAAAAAATCTAAGTTTACAATTTCGGGCGTTGGCAGTAAGCGCATCCAGCCAAACTTTCGCTGATCGTTAAAATAAAGTCGACTGCCATCGCTAAACGTCAGTGTGACGCGAGTTGATTTATCTGGTAGTTGGCCAATTAAAGAAGCGTTTGGGTGTCCGGCGCCGAAGCGCTCTTTGTCGCCCACAAATACTAACTGTCCGGTCATTTTTAGATGAATTACCAACGAATAGTTAGTAGACAGCCCAATTAGCAGCACTTTTGCTCGACGGTGCACTGCAACGACCGAGCTTCCAGCCAAAAATGACGCAACATCGGCTTCGGCATTCGGAAAGCTTTTGGGCGTGTCAAACTGAGCGCTGGCGATAGTTTTACCAACTATTAAGCGTTCTAAGCCGCGTTTTACGGTTTCAACCTCTGGTAGTTCTGGCATACGGTAAGTATGACAGATGAATAAAAAGGCTGTCTAGCGATATACTAGGGGTATGGACTCCCTATTTAGTATTCTTGGACAGAAAAATTTTGACGAGCCTCCCGAAGCGGTGAGTATTAAAAAATTTGTTTGGGACGAATATAAAACTGCCGTGACGGTTTTGGTACGGGACAAAGATATCAGCGTCCAGGTGCCTGGTGCGGCGCTAGCTAATACCCTTCGCCTCCGGGCGCCCGAACTAAAACGCCGCTGCCAGATCGACAAAAAAATAAATTTCAGAATTACGTAAGCAGCATATTTATCGCTGCTTTGGCTTGATTAAATGATATGTAGTGTACGGTCTGCATCCCCGCCGCTCGCGCGCCATCGCAATTTGCTTCAAGATCGTCGACCATAAGGCAGTCTTGCGGTGCTACACCGAGCTCGTCCGCCATACGCTTAAATACCTGTGGATCTGGTTTTACGAGCCCAACAGTGTGGGAATACATCATGGCGTCAAACAACTGCTGTTCTGCTGGCGACAAAAACTTTTCGGTTATCCAATTGGTGGCAATATTGCTGAGTAGGCCAATTTTATACGTGGGTTTTAACTCGCCAATATAGTCGAGCATGACTATATTTTTAATTGCCGTCCCACTCCCCGACTCAACAAGATTGGGCCGGGTGCCGCAGACGGCTTCCACCTCTGTTATGTACTCGAGTTCTGTTAAATGACCAGTGTCATAGGCTTTGTTCAGATCGGCGAGCGCCGGTCGGACAGACGCTGGCATAGTCGATACAAATTCGTGCCAATAACCGGTCGTTAAAACACCAAAACAGTCAAAGATAATTGCTTGCATACCGCCTTAGTATACCTAACGCGGATTTGCGGGACTACAGGTTAAAGCTGAGCCCGTTTGGAGTACGGACTTTTTCGATATTGGGGACTTGCTTCTTGAAGAGCGTAACGTTAAGGCTGGTTTTGCCTTGAAAACTTTTGACTCCCGAGCAGCTGGTAGACCAAAATCGTTCGAGTTGTTTGCCGCTATCTTCTAGTTCAAAAATGTAGCGCGTGCCGAGTGGACAGTAGCCGCGGTCGTTCTTGAGGGCAGCCGAGGTGTCACCCTTCGTAAAGCCGGCAATTTCAAGTGATCGCAAGAAGGAGGTGTAGCTGGTTTGCGTATTAGGGTAGGTTTCAAGTTTAGTAACCTGACCATCGTAGCCCTGTAGTTCTTCATACGTCGTACTGTCCTTGCCCACCGTTATGCGGGTAGCGCGGTGATTTTCTGGAGCAGTAATAGGCCCATCTATAGTTAAACGGACGGTAGCCGCGGTGCTGGCGTACGATTCAAGCGTTTTAGAAGTGCTGGGGACTTTAGTCTTAGTGCTGTCACCACCGCCTGCAACAAGCAAGACTATCAATAAAATGATGAGCCCGACCGTTATAAAAAATCCAAGTATATACTTCATAAAAACTCCTGATGGATATTTATATACTAACACTATTATCTTATTTTTGCAATAGCCATTATGGTTATTGTGTCGTGCCTATACGTCGAGAAAGCCGTATACTAAAGACATGCTTTTACACTACCGGACTGGGCTGGCTACGCTAATACAATTCATTACTCTTTCATTACTAGGAATAGCTAACGGATTAGATTCGGTTATTACTACCTGCGGCAATAACCGGAATAACTGTGTCAGCAATTTATTAGTCTCGACAGTGTTCTTTTTACTGACGGTTGGCTGGTTTGCCGGTATTTGGCTTGTAGGCTACGCAGCCCAAGATCGGCGTAGCCGCAAGCTGGCCCTCATCTTAATTGCGATGGAGCTAGTGGTGCTGCTGGTAGCCACTTTCAACGCCCGGCACCATACCAATCTTATAAGCTTCATAACTAGTGTAACCGATGCCCTGCTGGCCGTATGGGTCATACTAGTAGCTTGGCGACTGCGTCGGGCCAAAGGTGGTCGTATCGTTACTAGCGAACGGGCACGGCAGCGCCGCAATCCTCCGACAGCGCTCTAATTACTTGCAGACGTCGGATTTAGACCCAAGTAACGAACTGACGCTGGTGTTATTGCACAGATCGTCTTTAACATTTAGCGTTTTGACTGTTTGCTGTTGAAAATTCTCTAACTTTTTAACGGAGTTATTGGCCGAAACGACTACTTTATATAAGGCAAACGAGCCGAGCATAAAGGCAATGATAATTATCGTGCCGAAGAGCGTGACCCAAAACGTTAAAAATTTCAACTGTCGCAATATTTGTTTAAGTACTACTTCGTCCATACAGGCAGTATATCGTATTCTTGATAACTA
>JACMNI010000033.1 GCA_014378615.1 Candidatus Saccharimonadota bacterium
GCCACCTTAGCTCAGTTGGTAGAGCACCTCATTCGTAACGAGGAGGTCGCCGGTTCGATCCCGGCAGGTGGCTCCAGGTTTTTTGCCCTGACGGGTCGAACCGGGTCTTTTGCAAAGCAACCGGTTCGTTAACAAGGAGCCCTCGCAGGAGCTAGCCCCGAGAAGGCGACGAAGTTGCCAGACGGCACAGCCGTCTGCTGAGGCAGGTTAATTAATAGCCAAGCGGGTGTCGTATAACGGCCATTATATGACCTTCCCAAGGTCGAGACAGGGGTTCGACTCCCCTCACCCGCACCACAACCTTATTATTTTCGATAGCAATGTACGATCTGTTTAAAATTAAAAATAAATTAAATAACATGGAGGAAACTAATATTTCCGATATTATCTCTGTATGCCTCTAAGTAAGACCACTGCTCAGCGATTTACCAGCATCGACGTTCAACTCGATAAGATCGTTAAGACCCTAATTACTGGCTTTGATCGGATAGAAACCTCATTGGACAACAAAGCTACCAAAGATGATATGCAGCGAGTATTGAACTTGGCCGACGAATTATCCCATAAAATCGGGTACGAGTTACGAGTTTAGCCTTTCTGTAATTATGTCAAAAGGCTCACAATTCGTGCACTTTACTTTTTGTTTTGCTGACGTTGCCAAAGCTTGGCATAAAGCTCATCGTGAGCCAACAGATCGTGGTGACTGCCATCTTCGACTATCCGTCCCTTACTAATAACAATTATCCGATCCATATGAGACAGCGTACTTAAACGGTGGGCCACTACAATTGCCGTCCGGCCTTTGAGGATGTCATTGAAGGAATCCTTAATTATTTGTTCGCTTTCGCTATCAAGAGCACTAGTGGCCTCATCGAGTACGATGATTGGCGCATTTTGTAGCATAGCTCTAGCGATAGCAATTCGCTGTTTTTGCCCTCCGCTAAGTTTCACCCCACGCTCGCCGACTACACTGTTAAGGCCATCTGGCAGCACTTGAACAAAATCGAGCGCATGAGCTGTTTTTAGAGCTTCAACCACGTCATCATTGCTTGCGCCAGGTCGTGAAAGCAGTACATTCTCACGGATGGTGGTGTGCAGCAGTAAAGGTTCTTGCGGTACATAGGCAATTTTAGTTCTCAACTCGGCCTGGCGCACTGTAGTAATATCAATCTCGTCAATTAAGATGCGGCCCTTATCCGTATCCGTAAAACGTAATAATAATTTAGTAAGCGTACTCTTACCCGCACCGCTTAGACCAACGACTCCCAGCTTTTGCCCCTCTGGGATCGATAACGAGAAATCCTCTAGTACCGCTCGATGTTTTGAGCCCCGCTCGTACGAAAACCAGACCGAATCGAAAGATATAGCCCCCTTCACTTGCGTAAGCGGCAGTGGCTCAACGGGATCTACTACATGGTTCTGCCGATTGAGAATTTCGAAGGCCGGAATAACCTTGTCTATCAGGTCGTCATGCTCATCGAGGTCATCAGATAGTGAATAGATGCCGGTTAGAATTGTGGCGGCATATGTTATGACCAGTACTGCAGTCGTTAAACTGATATACCCCTCAGCTATGCGATTAACGGTAAGCGTGAACAAGGTGGCGAAGACCACCACAGTTATCGCTTCCCTTGCAGCCACTAGTTTAGCTTGAAGACCATACCGTTTGAAAAAAGTGGAGGCTTCTTCTTCGGCAGCTTGGCGTACTGCCGCAACGTAATTCGTCTCCTGTCCTGTCGCTTTAATGGCCAGAATATTGGCGGTGATATCGGCCATTTTGCCAGAGTTATGCCTATACTGTTCGCGTGATTTGGTACGAAGTGGCCCAATTAAGTGGGACGCCCAAATCATATAGGCGGCATTGGCGATACTTAGGGCCAATGTTACTAATCCTAGCGGCACATCAAGCCAAAGTATGACACCTAGTGGGAAAACGATACTTAAAATTGTCGCGGAGTAGCGGTCGCGGAGTGAGCGCGTTAATTGGACGCAGCTATCGACATACTGTCGCGTAGCCGTGGTCAGGTAGCCAGTCAAATTTGAATTGAAATATTCTAAGTCGGCATTTACCAGCTTGTCAAAATAAGACGCGGTTAACTGACTATAGACTTTATTCTCCCCGCGCATAGCGATATAGCGTACAAGGGGAGTTATTAGTCCAAGCAACGAAGAGAAGATGACATAAATTAGCACCGCTCGTCGGGCGCCGGCGTAATCATGTTGTGACAAATGAGTGATGATTAGGCTTAAGGCTACCGGCAGAGCTATAAGCTTGCATATTCGGGAGAGGAGCTGTAAGACATAAGACACCCGCACTTCCCACGTCGCACCAAAGGTCTGCCACAAATGACCATACACTAATCGATATTTACCTATGTTTGTAGCCACAACTAGTTAGAGGCCCCTTGGCCGTCATCGCGAATCTCGCCAACCAAATCTTCCAACGCGTCTTCCAGCATAATCACACCGAGCACCCGACCGCGGTTATTAGACACCTGCGCCATATGAGCCCCCGAGCGCTGCATAGCAATGAGCGCGTCGTGCAAGCTATCCTGGCTCTTCACTACTGGCAGTGGTCGAATCTCACTCTTTGGAATTGGCTTCTTATAGCCCTCACGCGGAATGTCGAGCATATCTTTTAAGTGTACGTAACCAACTAGTTTTTTGAGCTTGTTCTGCACCGGAAAGCGCGAGTACCCCGTCTGAGCAACTAATTGTTCTATGTCTGTCGGTGTGGCAATCGTCCAGGTCATGGTTAGCTTCTCAACCGGGATAATAATGGCGCCTACCAGCTTTTGATCGAACCGGAGCGACCCGGCCAGCAACTGCTCTTCGTCACTGTTTAGGAGCCCTTCCCGGTGTGACTCTTCGACAAAGCCGGCCACTTCGTCGCGGGTGAATGAACTGGTTATCTCGTCTTTAGGGCTAATGCCAAACAAGCGAGTACAAAAAGCGGCCAGACCGTTCAGAGCAATCACTACTGGGTAAAAAATGCGGACTAGCCAATAGAGCGGCGGTGTGGTTGCAATCGCTGCCTTATCGGGACCCGCCAAAGCCAGGTTTTTAGGTATCATTTCGCCGAAGACTACGTGGAGGTAAGTCATAATCAACAGTGCTAATCCGGTAGCAACCGGGTGTAATAACAGCGCTGGCACGCGGAGTGATGCAAAAGGTTGTTCGATGGCGTGCGCAATGATGGGTTCGCCAATGGCGCCGAGTCCTAATGAACACAAAGTAATGCCTAACTGAGAACCAGCCAGCAGTACCGACACTTTTTCCATGGCTTTCAAGGTTGTTTTGGCCAGGCTTGAGCCGTTTAGGGCCTTCAGCTCAATAACGCTACGCCGAGCGCTCACAAGCCCAAATTCGGCACCCACAAAGAAGGCGTTACCGGCAATTAGGGCAGCAATAGCCAAAAAATCTATTAAACTCATGACGCCACTTCTCCGTCAGATGTCTCATCATCCTTAGGCTGGATTTGCAATCGCATACGGTCTACGCGGCGTCCGTCCATGCGCTCTATGGTTAATAAGACCTGCAGTTCCTCAGCGCTGCGGTCGATGGCGGGAATAACTGCCGTCTCGCCGACTTTAGGGACGCGCTCCAAAACATCAATAGCCAAACCACCAATTGTCTCGTATTCCCTGTCTTCAGGTAAAAAGATGCCGAGTTCTTGACCGATTTCATCCGGACGAAGCAGGCCTGATACCAGCCAGCCGCCATCGGTGCGCTTGCGAATAAGGGTTCGGGAGCGGTCGTGCTCATCGTACACTTCCCCGACCAGCTCTTCAATGAGATCTTCAATGGTAACAATGCCGTCGGCGCCGCCAAATTCATCAATAATAATCGCCATCTGCAGGCCGCCGCCACGGAGACGCTTTAAAAGCGGATCGAGCTCGATACTGGAAGGGACTACGACTGGTTCCTGCATTATTTGCGAAGTTAACGTTGTCTCGCGGTCGGCTTCGGGCACGCTCACGGCCCGTTTGATGTGCACTGTTCCCACCACTTCATCCAGGCTGGCTTTCACCACTGGAAAGCGCGAGAAGCCAGTGCGACGAGCTAGCGTGATAACCGCCGAGACGGGCTCATCGACGTTTACGGTGTAGACCCGGACACGTGATGTCATGACATCAAGGGCGGTCAGTTCACCGAAGGCGAGCGAGCGTTCGAGCATGCGGGCGGTCTCTTTTGGTAAGGTACCCTTCTCGGCCGAACGTCGCACCAAGCTGGCTAACTCATCGGCCGAACGAGCCGAAGCTAATTCTTCGCGCGGCTCCATACCAAAGCGGCGCAGTATAAAGGCGGCACTGCCGTTAAAGACGATAATCGGCCCGCGCATAACATTGGTAAACAGACGAATAATGGCTTGAACGCGGCGCGCTGTCCCGAACGGGATAGCGATAGCGACGTATTTAGGCACCAGCTCGCCGAGCACCATGGTAATAACGGTGGCAATCGCGAGCCCTAAAATTGTTGCTACCGTCGTTACGGTAGTTCCTTGTAACCCGGCGGCCTCTAAAGGACCGCGTAACAGCTTACTTAGAGTCGGTTGCGCCAAGAAACCAATGGCCAGGCTTGTGATAGTGATGCCGACTTGGGCACCAGATAACTGCGTATTAAACGACTTCAAAGCTACCAGTACGCCAGCCGCTTGCTTGTCGCCACGAGCGGCGTGACGTTCCACGGTTGAGCGATTGACTGTAATCAAAGCAAACTCGGCAGCGACAAAGATTGCGCACAGCCCCACCAGGCCAAGACTCACTAATAACAGGACGATACTCATTAAGTCCTTATACTTTAGCGCTCCAGAGGTCAAAAGGCAATAAAAAGGACCGGGGTAACCCGGTCTTCTATGTGAGGTGCCTCAGCTGGCTCGCGTATTAAAACGCGCCAGCGGTCTGCGTATAGCTTTTGATATGCTTGGCGACTTGCTTCTCTTCCTTGGCCGTCAGGGTCTCGCCCTTAACACGGCTGACGGTAGCAAACAGCTCCTTGGCATACTTTTCTATGACGGGCATAGTGATGGCTTCTTTGTCCATCTTGACCGACGCTAGGCTAATAGCCTGTCCGATAGCCCACTGGGCGCGGATGGCGTTGTCATCGCGTTGGTAGCCGCTGTAGGCAGCTCCAGCCTTAGCCGAACAACCCGACCTCATATTAATGGACGTCATGATGCCCATCATGAATGGACTAGACGCCCTCGACGCTGTTAAGGCCGACGAAGCCACCAAGCACATCCCCGTCATAATGATGTCGGCTCACGAAGACGATAACCTGTTAACACGGGCTATGCGTTCGGGTGCTAGCTGTTACATTGTGAAGAGTAATATCGAAGTCACCGACTTGGTGCCGATACTAACTGCAACCATCGAAAAAGCCCATCGGCAGCAATAGTGTTGCGCAAGCTCCGCACTGTTTACTGACTCAGTAGACTGTTATCCGACCCTGGACCGGTGCCAGTCGTACTCGGCATAGTGTCGCTATTGGCACCGTTCTGGGTTTTAACCCGATCTGGGCTTGTCGTATAGCCGCTATTTTGATTAGTAGGTACCGGATTGCTGGTGGTAGACGGTGAAGAGGAGCGCGTTGTCCGGGCGACAACCGCAATAGCAATGAGAACGATAGCCACAATTATGAGGCTGACGACGCGAATCTTTCCAGACTGAGCACTTCTATTCATTACCCCAGCCTAATTGTTGGCGCTAGACTCCACAGTTAAATAGCTAACTGCCGTTTCCCGTGGTTTGAATGGTAATACAACGCCCATCGGCTGTTTTGGTATGGAGACACTGTTCGGGTCAATAGTTAGATAATCTTGGGGTGGCGGTTGTCTATATTGTTGAACTCGCTTATCAAAGGCCTCGACTGCAGCAGTGATATGCCGGTGATCAGTAGTTGTGATGCCATGGTCAAATATGTTGATGACTTCTAAAAGTTGCCGAGCCGACATGGGCGCTCGTGTTACGGTGGAGGTTTTCCCGATGTCTCGGCGGCCTTTAAAGCTAGTTTCGGAGTAGTACGCAACGCTATCTCCCCCGAGCTTCCCTTCTCGTTTTAACAGAACGTCGTCGTGGCTAACGGTCGCGTCAATAAAATGACTGAACCGGCAGAATTTTGTCCCTCCTGGTTGTGCTTCCGTAGCCCGGGCAATAACAAATTGCCCCATCACACTGTGCTTAGCGCGAAGCACGGGGCAACCACTTTTTTCCTGGCTAAGCCGGCTATACCCACCCTCTACTGGCAGGGCCAGTTGGGCCATTACCGGTTGTCCAAGGGGAAACTGCGATAGAACATCAAGTAGGTCAAGACCCCGCTCTAAACGCAACTGATAATTGAAATCGCTTCGCTGAGCCTGTCGGTCTTTGATAGCCGTAAATCCAGTTTTAGCCAATCGTAAAGCCACATTTTTGGCAATTGCAGGGCTACCCAGACGGGCTACTTGTATCTCTGACATTATGTATCTATTATATCATTTTAAGCATTATATGTCGAGGAACTAATTGTGCCCCCCGTACCGGTCCAGTTGGTGTGAAAGTATTCCCCGCTTGGCTTATCGGTGCGTTCGTAGGTGTGGGCGCCAAAGTAGTCGCGTTGGGCCTGTAACAGATTGGCGGGCAGTTGGGCGCTGCGGTAGGCGTCGTAAAACGCTAGCGCCGTTGACATGGTCGGAACCGGTACGCCCACCTGTGTGGCTACGCCAATA
>JACMNI010000034.1 GCA_014378615.1 Candidatus Saccharimonadota bacterium
AGACTGCTTTGATGGCGCCAGCCGCGTTTATTGGCTGCCCAGCTATCTCGCCCGAGAAGACCCAGACCAGCGCATAATGCAACCGGCCGAATTAATCAGTTATCTAGCCGATCCAACTATCGCCGAAGCTGCCGAAGCCAACGAAGCCCTCAAAGTTGCTATCCAAACCCACCTCGACAACGGCGACATGGTAGTCGCCATGGTCGGTGGCGGCGGCAATTCCCTCGACGATTGGCTGCGCCTCGAATTTGCTAACTAGCGGCTTACTCTTCCCAGCCGTATTCAAAAAAGTTGTTGCCGTCAGCAATTTGTTCGAGCATAAGTCCTAATGAAGGATTTATATTTTCAGGCAGATTATCTAGCCCAAACCAGGCAAGTTCGCCGTGCATATGCGGCTCATTGTTTACAACCTCACCTTCCCATTTGTCGGCTTCGAATACAACATCAACCCAATCACTACCATCTTCAAATCGATGAGAAGTTAAGACATGCTTTAAGTTGGTAGCTTGAAGCGTAACCCCGACTTCTTCTTGGGCTTCACGGATAGCACCCTGGATATAACTTTCGTTCTTTTCGACCTTGCCAGCCGGTAGTCCGTAATAGCCGTCGCGCCACCCAGTGTTCGCACGCAGTACGAAGGCATATTTTCCGTTCTGCTTAAGAAGCAAGTAGCACGCAATTCTTGGTGTAGCTGTACTATAGGTCATCGGTTATCGCCGTTTCCTTTAAGAACTCCGCGCGCTTGGCGACTTTTGAGTTTTGCCACATTGTCTTGCATTAATTCATCTAGAGACAGGCCGAGGCTATCAGCTAAAACGGCAATATACCAAATTACGTCGGCGAACTCTTTTTTGAAGTCGGCAAATTCTTCGTCGCTAAATTCGCCTTTTCGGTAGGCTACGGCTTTTTTCCATTTCTCTACCACTTCACCGGCTTCGCCAGCGATACCCATCACCCAGACGCTGTTTTGCATGAGGGGGTCATCGTAGCTTTTGAGAGCGGTGGTTATGGCGGCTTTTTGGTATTCGTCGAATGTCATGTAGTCATTGTACTAGACATCAATCGAAACGGCACCGGGTCGCAAGACTTCGACGGCGTCGTCGACTATGCGCAGCACGGTTGACGGCAATTGATGGCTTAAGTCGCCGCCATCAATGTAAAAATCTACCTGGTCACCAAAATAGGCCTTGGCTTCGGCGACGGTGTTGGCGGTAGGCTCACCCGGGTGATTAGCGCTACTGGTCAGGAGTGGGCCGGTTTCTAGTAATAAGGCTTGCAGCTGCGGGTCATCGGGTAGGCGAACCGCCAAGCCCAGTTTACCCTGATGTAAATAGTCTAGACATGGATCACACGGCACCACCACGCTGACGGCGCCTGGCCAATATTGACTCACGGCCGTTAAATATCGTCGCTTGATGCCCAGCTCCACCAGCTGCTCAATTGATGCAGCTATGACTGTACCCGGTTTGTTCTCCCGGTGTTTTAATTGATACAAACGGGCTACGGCCGTTGGGTCAGTGGCTCGTGCAACGACGCCATACACCGTGTCGGTTGGAATAACACCTACCACCCCGGGACGAGATAAAGATGATGCGTTAGTAAACATGCCGACGAATACTACCGTAGTCGGGCCGGGCGCGCAAGAGGCTACTGCTTTATGTAGGCTAATACAGCCAAGGTGGCTAAGGCAATTATGATGATGGTCGTAGCTACAATTGCGACCGCAACACCTGGAGTTTTAGCCTTTGGCTCCTTAGCAGGCTGGGCTTGCTGTGGTACTGCTTGGGGTGCAGCGGTTGGTGCTGGACCGTTTGGCGTTTCTGTTGTAACGGGAGCTTCTTCCGGTGGGGGCGTCGCCATGGGGGCTTCGGGAGAAGTGCCGGCCTGATCGGGCGCAGGTGCTGGAGCAGCCTTTGGTGGCGCTACTACGTCCATACCAGGAGTTGGGGGATTTTCCATATCTATCCCTATCTTATCAAAATTATATAAGAAAGCGTAAGCTTTTTAGAGATGGTAATTGTCAGCCTCTTGATTTATCAAGCCTTCAGCGACTAACGACTGCAATACCTCAGTAAGACGCTCGTCAGCTAAAACGGTTCGCAGCTGCGTTAACGATTGCGGCTTTTGGCCGAGCAGTTTTATAACTTGGCCACGCATCTGCCGACGCGAACCAGCAAAAACAGACTGGCGGCTGTAGCTGGCACTGCGCCGGGCCGCATTGCCAGTGGTGTTTTTAAGGTATGTGCCGTAATCCATTAATGCCCAATACCAGCAGCGAGGATTCGTAACATCTAACGTAGCGGCAACTTTGGCAAGTATTTCGGCGTCAGTTACGTTGTTTGCGCCGGCAAAAAAGTGATGAATATAGACCGAACGGATATTAGTTTCTACGAATATTACCGGCTGATTGTAACTGTAGGCGGCAATCGCTGCTGCGGTGTTAACACCAACGCCGGGTAGCGTGCGGAGCGCTTCGATTGTGCTCGGCATAACACTGCTAAAATCCGTCACGATTATTTGGGCTGCACGGTGTAAGTACTGGGCCCGCCGATTATAACCGAGCCCACTCCAAAGTTTTAAGACGTCGCCTAACTGTACCGCCGCCAGATCGGCGACTGTCGGAAAAACGGTAACGAATTGCTCAAATTTGGGTATCACGCGGCTAACTTGCGTCTGCTGCAGCATTAGCTCGCTAACCATTACTTTGTATGGGTCAAAGCCATCAGCATCGGGCAGCCGCCACGGTAAATCGTGTCGGCCATAATGGTCATAATAGTCTAAGATTAAGTGCTGGAATGTTAGGGTGCTACAGGCCGCCATAGCCAGATGGGACCACACTCTGGGCCGGTCTGAAGTAATCGGCCAGCTTAATGGGCGTGCCGGTACCGTCACTACCAACCAAATATAGTTCACTATTCTTTTTCGATACCAAGATGTAACTGTCACTGTACCAGCCATAGGCATTGAAGCCGGCCAGGTTAGTTAGCATTTTGCTGTTAGCCGCGCTAGCGTCTCCAAGTAGCACGACTGACTTGCCGTTGCGCTGCTCGCTCCACAGAGCCTGCTTGCCGTTCGGCGACACCACGTAATTTGGATAGAGCTTGTTAAAACTGGCGGCGGTTATATTGTTGCTGGTCTTTATGCCTTGGTTCTGGAATTCGAAGTAGGTAGTTTTGCTGTCGTTGTAGTTAAATGCGGCGTAGTAGATATCCTGTGGTGCCGCTACGGCTGCTTGTACGTAACCAAGACCAGCTGCCGGTATGTTTTGGTAATCCTTTTTGCCCTGTCCGTTTGGCTGAACGGCCCTAATTGTGGCTGACTTACCCTCAAGGCTAGCGCCACCACTGCTGTACCACTGGGTATTGTAGACCAACAAATTGTCTAGGATATTAAAGTTGTAAAAACCTTGGTAGCTATAGCTGGCGCCTGATCCATCGGCTTGGGAAGCATCTAATTGATTGAGCTGGCCACGTTCGGCATCGTAGCTTTTAATCAACTCGTGGCTGTTCTGCGAGGTTGCTACAGAGTTACGCACCGCATCGTACATAAAGTTATGGCCATACCAGCCAATTGGCGTAAAACTGGCGTCGCCGGAATCGAACTCGACTAACTTGTCGTTACTGCTATCTATAAGGTAAAGGGCTGCCTGTGAGCTGTCACGCTGGGCTTTCAAAACGCTGAAACGCCAATCGTGGGCCGCCAGTAAAACGGTGGTGTTAGGATCCTCTTTGCCGGTGCCCTTAACGACGGTTTGCTTGTTGGTGCCATCTAAGTTGGCTTTAACCACATCGATGGTGCCATTTTCATTAGATAAGAAATAGATTTTACCAGACTGGGTCAGCGTAAAGCTGTTACCCGGCACCACGCCATCGGTTATCTGGATAGTAACTTTGGCAGCGTTGTAGCCGTTGTTGGTCAGGTTGCCTTCACTGGTCGCAGTTTTAGTTGGCAAAACAATGATGGCTTTACCCTGCTTGTCAGTTTTGGCGCTCGTTTTGAGTACGCTTATCTCGACGCCGCTAATAGGCTTACCGGTCAGCTTATCGGTAACAGTAATGGGCACTTGGCGGCCGGTGGCAACTAGCGTCACTTTTAGAGGCGCGCCTTTTTTGAAGTCTATAAAGGTATTGGATGACTTTTCGGCGTAGTACTGTTTGCTAACTGCGACCTGGTGATTACCAACGGGCACGCTTAAATGCGCGACGCCACTCGCGTCGGTCGTAGCCGTGCGGCCGTCTATTAGAAGCGTCGCTTTACTGACTGGGCGGCTGGTTTTGCTGTCGAGTACTAATACTTGCACGTCCCGCTTAACTAATAAACCGGCTACTTTATAACGGGTCGTGGGAATCGCGATGAGAGCAGCCAGTGCTACTAACAGAAGTAGCACCACTAGCAGCACTCGCTTTTTTAGTGACCTGGCTGTCCGGGCCGGTGTTGTGCGGACAGCACCACCGCGAGGAGTACGAGCACCTGACAAATTGGCTGAATCCTGGGCGGCCAGTAGCTCATCGCCTTCACTGGCGGCAATCGCAGCCACGGCGGCGTCGCTTTTAGCATCGTCTATTTTTAGGGCCGGAACTGCCAGATCGTCGCCCGTCGGGGTGGGAGTCGCTTCGACTTCGGGAGTAAACATAAAGGCCGGCGCGGCGTCGGGGGTGGTTAGTTCGGTGCCAGCTGGTACTGCCGGCTTGGGAGCGGTCGATGCAATAAGTTGCGGTACGCGGTTAGGCGGCGTAACCACGACCGGAACGCGCTTGGTTGGGACCTCAGTTGATTCCGCCGAGTCGTGTTGGATGGGCACACTCTTACTGAGCGGCTTTGGCGCAGTTATCTCAGGCGATTTAACGGGCGTTTTGTCGGCTACGGCACTGGTTGGTTTAGGTTCGTCGGCAACGGTAGCCGTCAATTTCTCAAGTAAATTAGCGGGCACGGCTGGGGCGGTTCTTGGGTCATTAAAGATGTCGATGGGTGCAGCCACCGGCGGCTTTGGGGTAGTTTTAACAGTGCTAGCGGCCGTATCGGTATGATCAACAACCGTTATTTTGACGGGCGACATCATAGCCTCAACGCGCTGCTCAACGGCGGCTTCGGCGGGATTTAATCCAATTGGTATTTTTTTGCTAGCCATAGGTTATTTCTGACGGTCAAACCAGTACTAAAAACGGGGTAATGCTTAGGCTAGGCGTTGGAGCATGCTCAATGCTAGAGCGTGTAAGTGGCGGCGCGGTGTGATGTAAAAACTCATAATTTCTTTCGGCTTTTTATATTAGATTGCTACTTAGAAGACTACTCTATTCCCCTTGTGCTTGTCAACAAGCAGACCGAATTTCACGCTCCAAAAACGCGTACAATATTGGTATGGATGCCGCGCGATTACAATCTATGCGCCAAGCCGCTGATCACCTGAGCCAGCACGACCCCGTTATGGCCAAGCTAGTTGCGGATCACGGGCTCTGCACCATCGTGCCCCACACCGATTATTACCGTTCACTGGTTGATTCTATTATCGGCCAGCAACTGAGTGTTAAAGCGGCAGCGGCCATAAAGCAGCGCTTCCGGGAATTATTTGGCGGCACATTCCCGGAGCCCGGCCTTATTTTAGGTAAAACCGTCGAGGAGTTGCGGGCCGTTGGCCTCAGCTACGCCAAGGCTAATTACATTAAAGATTTAGCTACCCACGTTTTAGATGGTCGCATTACGTTTAACAAGATAGACTCTCAAACTAATGCCGAAATTATAGCCGAGGCCAATAACTGGCATCCCTATGAATCAGTCGCCAGCTGGTACCTCTGGTAATCCTACGATACCACGCCGTTTGTGCCCTAGTATATTAAGCTAAATCAATATGTAGGTCTTTGAGTTGAGCGTCGTCGACGATGCTTGGCGAGTTCATCATGGTGTCGATGCCGGAACCGTTCTTGGGGAAGGCTACAACTTCGCGGATGTTGTCTTCGCCGATGAGCACCATAAATATGCGGTCAACACCGAAAGCGCAGCCGGCGTGCGGTGGGGCACCGTATTTGAAGGCGTTCAGCATGGCGCCAAAGCGACTTTCAACGTAATTGGCGTCATGTCCAAGTACCGCGAATACTTTGTACAGAATCTCCGGGTTGTAGTTTCTAACGCCTCCAGAACAGATTTCGTATCCGTTCATAACCATGTCGTATTGGTCGGCCAGTATCGATAATTTGTCTTCGCGCTCGAGTGCCTCTGCCCCGCCTTTGGGTAGCGAGAACGGGTTGTGACCAAAGTCGATTTGTTTAGTTTTTTCGTCGTATTCGTAAAATGGAAAATCTACTATCCAGCAGAGGGCAATTTCATCGGGATTCTTGAGCTTGAAATGATTGGCAAATTCGCTTCGCAACCGGCCTAGCACTTTGTTTACAACTGGTCGTTTATCGGCCCCAAAGAAAACTATGTCGCCGTCTGTCGCTGCCATTTTACCCTTGATGGCATCGATTTCTTCCGCCTTCAAGAACTTAGCGATTGGCGACTTAACTTCACCATTTTCGAAGGTAAGGTAGGCCAGACCACCGGCGCCCTCAGCTTTGGCAATGTCAGTAAACTGATCAATTTGTGAGCGGCTCAGCGCCGAGGCACCCTTTACGCAAATAGCTTTCACGCAGCCACCGCCACTTATGGCGCCTGCAAAGACGCCAAATTCGCTACCCGCCAGTTCATCAGATAATTCTACGAGTTCCATGCCAAAACGTAG
>JACMNI010000001.1 GCA_014378615.1 Candidatus Saccharimonadota bacterium
ATTTACCTAAGCCATTTTTTGTATTGGCGCCTATGGACGACGTTACCGACACCGTTTTTAGGCGGGTTATTGCTGATTGCGCTGCGCCCGACTTGTACTTTACGGAGTTTGTTAATGTTGACGGGCTGCAGAGTCCGGGCCGACCAAAGCTGCTCAAGAAACTGCGTTTTACAGAGACAGAACGGCCGCTCATTGTTCAGATATGGGGTAAGAATCCGGAGAATTTTCAGAAAACTGCCGAACAGATAGCCGACGGTAGTTTGGCCCACGAGCTAGGCCTGCCAGACGGCATTAACTTTGCAGGCATCGATCTAAATATGGGTTGCCCAGAGAAAAATGTCGTCAAAAACGGAACGTGCAGTGCGCTTATAAATGACCCAGAGTTGGCGGTGGCCATGATTCAGGCCACCCAAGCCGGCAGCGCTGGCCGATTGCCCGTAAGTGTCAAAACGCGGCTTGGCTTTAACGACATAAATCATGAATGGCATTCTACCCTCCTCCAGCAGAAACTTAGCATGCTAAGTATACACGGGCGTACCCGAGCCGAGATGAGTAAAGTGCCAGCCAACTGGTCCGCCATTGGCGAAGTTCGGAAACTGCGCAATTCCCTTTCGCCACAAACACTTATTGTCGGCAACGGCGACGTCATGTCGCGCGCCCAAGGCGAAGCGCTAGCTGTCGAGCACGGACTAGACGGCATTATGGTTGGCCGGGGCATCTTCCAGGACCCGTACTTGTTTGCTGCTAATAGCCCTTGGTTAGAACTGGAGCGGGCAGAGCGTATTGCCCTATATAAGTACCATGTGGAGCTGTTCGTAGCCACCTGGCACAATAACGAGCGACCCATTCATACCTTAAACAAGTTCTGCAAGATCTACATAAACCACTTTGACGGCGCTAAAGAACTCCGCGAACAGCTTATGAACGCCGGCTCAGTTGACGATCTTTTAAATATCATGCTCACGGCCTAAAGAAATAAGTTTTCTGGTTGGTAAAGGTTCGTGAGTGACTATCCACTATATTTACAACCAGGGTGTACTATATAAAAGGAAAACAAAATATGTGAGTTGCAAATATAATCAGTCGAATGACCGCCCTAAACACTCCGTTTAAGGCGGTCATTTTTATAAAGGGAGCTACGAATGAGCGAGCAAAATCCAGAACTGCAACAAGACGATATAGGTAAATCTTTAGTTCCTCTGCAATCAACCCAGGAGCACGAAATGGCGCCTGCTGTTTTGGATACCAGGCCAAGCTTTTATGAGTTTGCCGGCTTAGACCAAGAGATTGCTCAGCTTACAGAGTTTGGCGCCATATTCAACCATCCCGAACTGGCCCGGGAGTGGGATGTAGAAGTACCGACTGGACTGTTGTTGTGCGGCCCCGGTGGTGTTGGTAAAACTGAACTTGTTAGGGCGTTTAGCCGAGAATTAGGGGCTGAGCTAATAGAAGTCGCCGTCAGTGATATTCAGAGCATGTGGGTTGGGAAATCTAACGAGCTACTGCGGCAGGTATTTAACAACGCTGGCGAAGCTGAAGGCAAGGTAGTCATCTTTTTCGATGAACTGGACGGGCTGTTTAGCGCAAACGCAGGCGGAAATAGCGGTGTCAGTACCGCACTTATTAGCGAACTTAAAATGATACTGACCCATCTGCGAGAGAATCAGCCAAATACCATCGTTGCAGCTTCAACCAACAGTCTATCCGGCTTTGACGAAGCTTTGCTTCGTCCTGGGCGTTTCGACATGGTGTTGCAAATTGGAAAACCTAATGATGCTGCGCGCGCAGGTATTTTCGGCAGTTACATCGGTCGTAAGTTTGAGCTATACGATCTTGGGTCAGGCGAACTGGATTCACGAGTTGGTGGTACGATCGAACTCTCCTCTTTAGCGGCGGCCACTGACGGCATGACGGGAGCGGATATCAAATCCATACTACACAGCGCCCGCGCCAAACGACTGATGGCTCATATTCAGCAGGGCGCCGATTTAGCACCGGTAACACAACACGATATATTATTGGCCATTCGCCATCATCGGCAGCAACGTCCAAACGCTACAAATTAACTAAAAACCCGCTGTCGAAGCGGGCTTTTTGGGAACCGTCGTTCCGCTTAGGCGCGGTGTGGGCGACGGACAGCTTTCATGATCGAGATCAAGATAACGGCACCGACGGTGGCGGTAATTAGGGTTGCAAAGTTGAAACTTGAAGCGGTGTCACCGCGGGTAAACAGGTCTAGCAGGAAGCCACCAATAAAGGCACCGACGACACCGGTCAGGATGTTTCCAATAGCACCTTGGCTCTCGTTGGTTTTAGTGATGATGGAGGCGATCCATCCAGCTAATGCGCCTAATATAATCCAGCTGATAATATTCATTTGTATTCTCCTTTATTAATTTATGGCCTAACAATACACGAATGTATAAATCTGCAATGTATATTTTCTAACTGTATACTGAAATGATGCAAAAATGGTTTGATGAATTTTGGCACGGACGTTTAGGCCGGCCCTACCCCTTAGCTAAAACATACGACACTGGCAATGGCCCAGCGGTCGTGCTGCTTCACGGCCTCGGCCGCTCAGGTGTAGTCTGGCAAGAGGTAACCCGGCTACTGGCTGCCGACCGTGTGTCTTGTCGGGCGGTCGTCTATGATTTGCTAGGATTTGGAGCCTCACCGAAGCCGACGCGCATAAATTACACGGTAGACGACCAAGCCCTGGCCGTTATTGCCCAAATTTCTAAGCTAAGGGGTTCTAAGCCCGTCATACTAGTTGGGCATTCCATGGGCTGTTTGGTGTCGGTACGGGTGGCAAAACTACGCCCCGATCTGGTGCGCCACTTAGTGCTATACGAAATGCCAATGTACGAAGGATTACCCGAAAAGTGGCGTTACCGTACGCGGATCAATTTGTACTTTAGGCTGTACGACTGGATCAGCCGCCAAAACCCCAGTTTTGATGAGCTCAACAAGCGTTTTAAAGATAAGATTTCCGACAAGATTGTAGGCGCTGAGCTAACAACCGACACCTGGCAGCCGTTCGTAAAGAGCCTTAAAAACACCATTATGACCCAGAGCGCCGACGAAGATCTGCCAACGCTGACCACGCCGGCCGACATTATTTACGGTTCGCGGGACTTGTTAGTAATTCGCGGCAAAGTGCACGAAGCACTGGGGCTAGATTCTAAACTAGTTACCCTCCACACTATAAAAGAGCGCCACGTCATATCGCTGCAGGCCAGCCGATTTATTGTCGACCGCGTCGTAAACGCCCTTCAGCCGTCTATTCCGACCGCGCCAGTTGCGGTTTAACCGAGTGACAATATTACCACGCCAACAATACCTAAAATAGCGCCAACAATTGAAATAAACGCGACTCTTTCCTTGAAGTAACGGAGGGCTAAGAACACGGTCAGTATGGGGTAGGCTGCCGAGATGGCTGTTACGACAGCGCCGTTGTCGTCGCGGGAGCGGGAAATACCTATTTCTAGAGCCGTCGATCCAATTAACTGAATGACGGCCGCCAGCAGCACATACCGGCTCTTAAGTGCCACTTTAATTGTCTGCCAACTAGAACTTTCAAGCCCTTTAATAAAAGGTAGCAGCAATATCAAAGTTAGAGCGGCGGTTACTGAACTAAGGAGCGAAGCCAATTGCCAGTCAATTTGATTGATAGCTTGGGCCAAAAGTCCCCAACCTATTCCCCAAAGAACGGCTGTCGCCAAAGCAAAGCGGATACCCCCAGTGAGTTTACGTTCAGACTTGGAAGTGTTGAGCAGTCCGGATGCGGCCACGATACCGCCGCAAGTCAGCAAAATACCGCTAACTTCGCGGATAGATAAATGAGCCCCAAACAGTACCACAGCCACCAGCGTTGTAACCAGCGGGTAGGTGCTCGACAGAGGGCTAACAATACTTACGGGTCCGGCTTGGAGTCCAGTAAAGAACAGGGCGGTGGCCACCGTAAGTACTGCGCCAGCAGCAATGCTGTAATAAAATCCGCTGGCCGTAAGCGCTGTATGGTCGCGGAAGAATACTACGAATGTCAGGCTAAATATTATAGTGCTGACAGTATTTATGACTGTGGCCGCCAAAATGGGACCGACTTTTTTAGCCGAGTGGGCCGCAAAAAAATCCGAAATTCCCCACGCAATTGCGGCGGTAATTCCTAATAGGGCAATAAAAGTTGCAGTGTTCACCCCGCCATCATAGCAGTATCGGCACGCCCTAAGTATTTGCTACACTGACATTATGAACACGCTAACTTTTTGCACGAGTAATTACGAAAAAACGGAGAATGCTCGGAAGGTTGCAGAAAAGTTTGACGTTACCTTCGAACAAGCCGCTGTAGATATAGATGAGATTCAGTCGGAAGACACAGAAAGGATTCTACGAGACAAGTTAGCGAAAGCCTACGATATATTGAAAAGGCCGATTGTGGTTAGCGACGATGCCTGGGAAATACCAGCTCTCGGCGGCTTCCCGGGTCCGTACATGAAATCGATCAACCACTGGTTTTCACCAGAGGACTATTTGCGGCTAACATCTACATTGGAAGAACGTACAATTTATTTAGTGCAGCGGCTTGGCTATACCGATGGGACAACTACGAAGACGTTTATTCACACAACCAAGGGCGAGCTGTTAAAAGAAATCAAAGGTAGCTACGGCAATGCCAATCACAAATTAGTCAGCTTAGACGGCGACAATGGGCTGTCAATTGCGGAAGTCTACGACGCCGACTCAAGCCATAGTGAGCGTGATGCCGCAGCAATATGGGTCAAGTTCTTAACTTGGCATACGACTCAAACTTGATGAAAAACATTTAGGTTACTCTTGCCAGAAAAGCACCGTACTTGCATAGTAAATATTATGGAACCTTCGGCTGCTGAACAATTGAGCTGCAAAGACGGCATATTTTTGGCGCCGGTGATACGAGCTTACGAAGACGACGGGTGTATTGTTGGCCCGGAAACACGTTTGGCGGTGAGCTCTATAAAGCGAGGCATTAAAAGCCTGCGCGCCAGCGATGACCCATATATTCAGGGTCAGATCGGCCGCATAAACAAAACCTATTTTTTGGAGGATGGCTTGTGGCAAGACGCCGATGCTTTTACTAAGTGGAAGCCGGGGCGGAATTTATTAGGAAATTTACTACGCGCCAATACCGCACAGGTCGTAGAATTTGCAGAGTTATATGACGGGCGCGTCAGGCAGCTCCAGCGAGGGCTTATAGATGACCACGACGAACTTGCCGACGATGCACTGCGCCGAACCCACCGGTTAGTCGGCAGCAACGTGCTTCCTAAAAGCGCCGAACTACTTATGGAGCAAACTATTGATTGGGCGGGCGA
>JACMNI010000035.1 GCA_014378615.1 Candidatus Saccharimonadota bacterium
AATCTCATATAGATAACTCTAATCGGGCTTCAATAAATCGCTGCCGCCCTACTAAAGGATGTTCAACAGAAATGAGATAGGCAGCGCTGGCTAAAACTGGCGTATCAGCGGGCAAGCGCTTGCCTTGCTTGTCGGTAACGTGCGGGGTGTAGCCATCGCCGACCCAATCGGATTCGGTGTATTGCACGCCTAGGCTGTTTAGCTTGGCGTATAGCTGTTGGTGGAGCTCCATTAGCGGCGGGGTTGGTTCTAGTATAGTGACCAGCTGCTTTTTGGGGCCGAAGGCTTTGTGCTCTTGCGGCACCAGTGCCACGGGCGCGGTGCGAGCAAAGATTGGCGCTACTGAAGCTATCAGCGCCTCGGTACTTAGCGACGAGTGAAAGCGATGCATAATGGTGCAGTGCATCGGCAGCTGCTCGTAGGCCTGGCCGACGGTCATGGGCGCGACTTCTAACGCCAGCAGATAGGTTGTAAACTCCTCGGTCATACTGTTAATGATACAGGGTAAGTTCGTTGCTCGCTACTGCTGGAACTGGTAATGCAAAAGTAGGGTCCCCTGCTCGTTCAACTGTTTGGAACTTACCAGCTGGCAACGTATGTTTTCCGGGATTTCGCTCAATAAATTAATACCAGAGCCAAAGATGAATGGCTCGATCGTTATATACAGGTCGGTAACCAAGCCAGCGCCTAGGAACAGGCCGTAAATTTCCGATCCGCCGAGTAAAAATGCACTTGTATATCCGCGAGCTTCTAGGTCTTTAACAACAGATTGAGGGCTCGCATTGGTATACTCTACCTCACCCGGCGTGGCGTCATCAGTGTGGGCTTCTGGTGTTCTGGTAATAATAACGCGCAACTTAGCCGGATTAGCTTTGAGCTCGGCGCCGGCATAGGTTTTGTTGCCCATTATCTGCACTGTGTGCTGGGCTAATAGTTCTTTAAATGATAGGCTGTCGTCGTGCGATGCCCACCCTGTGACCGAACGTTCATCGCCGCGTGTAATTTTACCGTTAATCGACATCACGACAGCTAGGACTATTTGCATATTAATTCCTGTTAGTATGTACTTCTAGCAGCTTTTCGACTTCGTTCAGCCTGTTGCTTGTTGTCATTATACCGATTTGAATCAAAGTGCATTATTTGTTGGTAGCGGTCTTTTCCAAGCATTTTTTTGGCGGCAAGTGACAGGCCAAGGTAGACTCCAGCAAAACCTAAAGCGGCTCCACCTAGAATACCGGCAGTAACTTCGTTGGCATAGTCTGAATGGTGGTGCATCGTTTCCGCTGTTGTGTTTATGCTGGCCATAACATTTTCTATAACCACAGCGCCAGCGAAAGCACCGCCTACTCCCCCTACTACCGACAATACCGGTATAACGGACAATGCCTCGGCGTCTTTGGCTAATTGGTCAATTTCAGTTGGGGGTTGCAATAGCTCGGCACTCATAAATATCCTATTTTTGATCGGGGATAAATAACATAGGCCAGCTCTTAAGCTCTTTATACCGTTCTACGGTCATGTGGCGTAATGCCCATTTTTTGATGCCTACATACGTAGCCGTGGCGACTAAGGCAAATCCTAGAGCGCCAGCCGTTAGCTCAACTCCTGACCCATCTATTTCTGGCGGCTTAGGAGAGTCTGTAAAAAATGATGTCTGCGCGCCATTAGAATGTTCTTCAATTTTGTTAGCAGCGGCACCAACGGCAATACCCCCGGCTACACCAGCTGAGACACTTAAAGATGCTTGCAGTGAGGGTCGCTCTTCTATAAAAGAATCACGATTAACTATAAGATTCTCCACAATTTGCTCGACTGATAAAGGCATGGTATCTCCAAATATTTATTAGTATACATTAGCATGTATTGAGTAATTTGTCTAATATAGTAACCTATTTTTGGGTAGTATCGAGTTTTGTAGCGTAGTCGCGGATATATGCTGCGGACTCTTCGCCATGGCCAAACTCTGCCAGTAGCGTGATCAATCCGTCTAGGGCATCAAAATCTGCTAAAACTTCATCCGCGATACCACCTTTGAACTTTTGATTCACATAACCCCAACGCTTTTTGGCACAGGCCATTCCTGTATGCGGACCGTACTCTTGTTCTTCTCTAGCAGAGTGTGTAAGCGGCTTACGGCTCCACTCACTTTTAATAAAGTTTTCGTCCATTGCGCTACCAAACAATAAATTTCCGGTTATTTTATCAAATGCATCTTTCAGGACAGAACTACTCAAAGGCATATCTAAGCCACGATCCCGAGCTTCCAGATATGTTTGATAGTGTCTGCTTGGTACGCAGACTGTCATGGGATAAACCTTCGCAGGATTTTGGGCATATACCTTAGCTACACCATTCTTATTCGCAGGCCACAATAAAAGTTCAGTGAAATATATCCTATCTTTTTTAGGAAGGTGGATAGGCCTCGCGCCGATTATATAGTGCATGGCACAGCCATCTGTAATCTGCCCAGTTTCAAGCAATCTAGCTCGCACTAATTTATACGTACTCTCGTCAGTAACTTCGATGTTACCTTCTCTGTCAGCCTGTGGCAGCATGGCGGCCAGCCCGTTCAAGAAATCAAAATTTTGCTTATTGTTCTCTGTTTGCTCTCTGAGTTCTTCCAGACTAGCACTGGTCGGCAAAGCCAGATGTGCCGCAAAGACAGTAGCGACCTCTCTTCGAGATTGCTCATTTATTGCATCATAATCCTGCGCAAGCTCTGCAACACGTAATAATACTACTCGGTCCATAGATTTATACTATAGCTTTTTATTAGGTCTTCGTCTATACGTTGTTTCTCTGGACCTATGACGGCGGTGAGTGGTTCTTATTGCTTGCGCAATACCCAAATCATAAAGCAGGGAATTTTCGAAAGTTGCTCAAACACTTGCGGATCGGCAACTTTCATTCCCTCTGTGGGCTGAGGCTCTACCATGCGCTCGATTTTGAAGCCTGCGGCCTGTATCTGCTCGAGCATTTTGCTGAAAGTTCGGTGATAGACAGTAATTTCCATATCAGCGAGAATCCCCTTTACGGGCTTGACGCCATCGCTATCTGCAGCTAGATAATCGCCGTAAATTGTGCGCTCACGCGTAGCTTGGTTTACCTTTCTGCCTAGCAAAGCATACTTATAGCCATTTTCGCTTCGGTACTCAACGGCGCTGTCGATGGGGTGTCCACATGAGAATACGTATGAGCCACGTGGCTTTAATATTCTATAGGCTTCTTTAAGTGGCTGCGTCCAGTCGTCTACGTAATGAATAGCTAAACTGGAATAGGCTAGGTCAAAGCTTTCGTCTTTAAAACTGAGTTGTTCCATGTCCATTACCTGAAACTCGAGGTCAGGGTTTTCTCGCATGGCAATTTCAATAAGACCGGTCGATATGTCTACGCCCACCACTTTTTTGGCTCCATTGTCAGCCAGCCATCTGGCATCTACACCGCTGCCACACCCGATACTTATTACATCAAGGCCCGTGAGTGGAGGCAGCTCGGCACGGATAGCTGGCTTTTCATAATAGGCATGAAAAGTACTCTCATTTGGGTCCGATACGTGCCGATGGTAACCGTCGGCATTTTCGTTATAGTGGTTTATGGTCTTGGGATCTGTTGCCATAGGTTACAGCTTAACACCATTAGACTTCAACCACGTATAGACTTCGCTTTTGAGTAAAATATCGAGTAACAAGATACTCAAGCAAGATTTTCGAGTTATTTAGCTCGAATGTTTATTTAGCTAACGTCCTTACGGATGAAACAATTAGCGATGGATATGAGTGAATAGGAGTTACCTTTACAACGCGGGTAATCTCTCTCGCGGCCCTAACGCCAAATGCCGCTCTTCGTAATTTGCTGGGTGATAGTGACAAGTTACCGGCCTCAAAATCTTTTCGTACATCTAAGAATGTGTCCGTCATATAGCCAGCTGAGGAAAACTTAGCAAGCCAGTCATTGAACACTTGCTGCTGTTGAGGATTGTGGTCGACGGATTCCAGCTCTAATATCGCGGCAAAAATTTGTGCCTCAGTTGCGTTGATGGCCAACAGTTCCTTTGCAGTTGTAGCACTTTTTTTTCGGGACAACAGGTTTGGTAACACTAAGAAGCTATTTGATAATCGAGCTTGTCGGCGGGCTGGCAATTTAGCAAATATGTCGGAGAACTCTTTGGCTTCCAATGCGGTCATATCGCCGACAGGGTTGCCGCCTATGAGATCCGTCACTAATTCAGATGAGCTTATTAGGTTAGCGTTGTCTACTTCGTTATCAACTGTTCTCGCGGCCAGCAGCACAACCCGCCAATGTTGCACTTCGTCCTCAGATACAGTAATGCCCATGCCGTTTGCGACGCTCATGAGCATATCGGCACCACGTTGACCACGCTTGCGCTCTCCTAAGTCTCGTACGAAGAGTGCGTTAAAGCCTAAGCCTTCTAAGGCTGTGCGTTTGATTATGTCTAGGTCGCCTTTGAAGGTTGCGGTCTTCGCATAGTTGATATCGCTCATTGCTCGGCGATAATTGATCTCTCCTTTTCCGTACTCAGAGACATGCTGCTCAAGTTGAAAGGGCCCAAAGACCGCTGGCCTGGCAGTTCGGCGCGCTTCCTTCCACTCTATCTGTTCAGATGGCGATAACACCTCAAGAGTATCCTCGACATCGCGTCTGATAAGCGCTCGTAAACCAACTAGTGAAAATGTACCGTTGTAGACGTTGACGCTCTGCGGCAGTTCATCTACATGCCCCTTGCGAAGTATTTTGCCGAGCCTTGTTGCTCGTGGGTCACTAGAACTGCCAAGTGATGGAGTTTCCGGCGTATCGGCAGGCATTGTTCTAAACTTGTAGATGTCAAAAGGCTGCAAATCTAGGCCAAGCCGCGACTGCACAAACACCGGGTCCATGTTGTCCATACTCTTGATTGCTGCGGCGGCGATTGCTGCAGCTGGTAGAACTGCAGGTAAAAGTGCGGTCATACCTAATAGATCAAACACACGTTTTTCACTGCTGAGAGTCCACTCAGCGCCTTGCAATTCGCTCATACTTGAACATATACTGTCAGGTTTTATGCTATTTAGCAACAGCTCGCCCAGCATCTACTTTGCCAGTTTCTACAGTTTTTAAGTAGTTAAACTTGTTCAAGCCTGGTCACAATGACAACAATAGAGCTGCCGAGTTGCTTAACTAAAGCGTTTCTTCGCCAATACCGTATTTATCGGCATGTTTCTCAATTGCATCAATAAGTTGGGTTTGTATATCAATCTGTTCAAGGGGAGCATAAGTAAGCACATTATAGCCACGCTCAATTACTGCCTTGTAATCACCAGCATTCAACAATTCGGCTATCTCAGCAGGAATATTGTCTAGGTTTGCAGAGCTCGTTTCAGAGTCAAATGCCACCCCGAACCACCTGTATACGTCTTCTCCGACTCCTATTGCAAGATTTGGCTTTGCCTCTGTTTGTAGCTCTGCTCCTGGATATGTTGGCTGGAAGTTTGCGAGTCGCTTTTCGACAACCTCTTGGCGTTTTGCAGCTAATTCGCGCACCTTTTCTGCTTGTTGTTCATAGTAAGCAGGCAGCTGTAGTGATGATACGGTCACAATATCAGTTCCAACTGGCTCAACACTTTCGCCAGCGAGTAGCGCCAATCGCGTACTAACTCCACCCAGCGCAAGCATACGTAGTTCTTCGGTTCTTACTACTTTGGCAGTTTCAATCTCGCCGGCAATAGTGTCTGCATAATTAAGCCCAGCCCGGTAGCCACTTTTGCCAGGGTCAGGCAGGCTTAGTAATCGCGAACGCTCAGCTTCTTGGATTGCTAGACAACGGTCATATGACAGTAAGGCATCTTCGTATGCCTTTCGCAGGTCATCGGGGCAATCTTCGCCAGCCTGAGTAATCATGCTCTTAAGAAAACTAAGCGTGTGCGGATTGTAGCCTGTCATACTTTCAACCTGCTTCGCTTGTTCGGTAAATATGCCTTCAATCTCATCTGGCGTTTTGCCTTCCATTTCAGTTTGGAGGTGTCTGTCCATTCTTATAATAGGCGTGCCGTCTCTGCTGACAGGACCTTCCCACTCAGCTAGGATTTCGTCATAGCCCTGCCTATTACCAGAGTCCAGTAAGACTACCTTTGCTCTGTTGAGGAGCCGTGCCATACTCTCGCCCTTCGACCTAAATTCTGGAGCTAAGCCCTCTAAGCGGTCAGGGTGGTACTCGAGCATTCGTTGATTCAGTGCTTGCTTTAGCTCATCAGGATTTGCCTCAGGAGCAGTACCAGCAACAGCATAAAGATCAATTATGTAATCCACACCTTCTTTGGGTTCGTACGACATCTTTTCTCCTTAGTAATTAACTTAATCTTAACTATTTTTGTAGTCTTTGCAAGTTCAACGAATTCATAACCGAACATATCCTAGCTATTGAATATCCGGCAAATAAAATTCCCTTAGGATATCGACTACGATTTACGTACGAATAATTTTGGTACTCCTATAGTGGGTTACCTTTGTGCCGATGCGAACATCAAAAAAGACCCATCTAAGTCTGATGAGTCTCTTTTGGTGATCCCGATATCAGAAAATTGGAACCTTATCCGTGAGGAGATATTGCGCTGGTATAACGTACTGTTTAGTGGACAGGCGTATATATCTACCCCTATCACTATGTGAACCTATACTATGTCATAGCTAGCGATTTCTCTTGTGCAGGTACCATTATCACCCATCTCGAACAACCCGATGCGTGTGAACTGACCGCTGAAATGAGCAGGGTCAGGTAGTAAAGCAATGTCAATCGTGCCTTCGTCTGCGAACCTGGTGATTGTGGTGTGGGGACGGAATAGCTCGCCGACTGGCTTATATCCGTACTTCTCAAAGTTCGCCCTGGCGATTCCTGTCGCTTCCAGCATACGTGCTTTATCCTTTTCCCTCATTCCATCACGAATAGGATTGATGGCGTCTATGACAGCCTGCTGTAAACCATCGAGCTGTTCGGTGAGCTCATATTCAGTATCCAGGAAGCCCATAGTTTGGTCGAACCTCGAAGCAGTCAGGTTCAAAACTGACGTCCTGCTAGCAATTTCACTCAGTAGCTCTTTTACTTTGTCGAGGTCACCCAACTTGAGCTGCGTCATGTATAAAGAGGCGTGGGGATAAAAACTAACGCCATCCAGCGTAAACAACGGCGACTGGGCGCTAAGAGTGCCGCTGGCAGTGATAAGTTTTTGTTCCAGCTCGTTTGATGGCAGTATTACGATGTCACAAGGTATAGATTCCATGTCAGAACTATATCAACCACTCTGACTATTTGCTAGATATGCTTTCAACCTGGCTATCGATAATCTGTCGCATCAATATCATAGAGAATGGCACACCTCCACGCTCCGATATAACTAACTCAGCAAAACTATGGGAAGATGCGGCTCTTGAACACCGACAGAGGTTCCAAAGTTTTATCTTTAAAGCGAGGCTAATACTTAACACGTAAACGTTAAAGTATGGAACCACAATAATAAGTCCACTTTACAAATACGCACCCAACAAAAAAAGACCTTTCCGTAAAGGAAAAGTCTCTTTTGGTGATCCCAAGGAGAGTCGAACTCCTCTTGCCGGGATGAAAACCCGATGTCCTAACCGATAGACGATGGGACCACGAACGAGGAGAGTAGCAATTTTGTGTTTACATAAAATTGTACTATCTGAGTGAGTGGTTTCATATCGAAGATATGAGGACCATAATTTATTTGTTGTTTATGGCAGCCTTTCGGCTCGAAAAAGTATACCACAACAGATAAGAAATGGAAATCCCCCAGACCACAAAAGTCAGGGGGATTGCCGAGTATTGCTACCCGAGAGCGGTCAGTCACGAGCCCAAGGTTACTACCCTTTACTGTAGCATAAGCGCCGTAGTGGCGCCAATGCTACAGCTGCTACTTAAGACTTAGAGGCTCAAGCGGCGGCGGAGTGACCAGTGGTAGACACCAGCTGCTAGGGCTGTAACAGCGGCAAACATGGCGGCGGTACTACCGGCACCGGTGTTTACGAGCGTTGCAGCTGGCTTAACAGGAGGCGTAACAACTGGAGGTGCAGTGGTGAAAGCAACTTGCTTCTGGCACTGGACACCGGTAGCGGTAACGGTCTGGCCGTTCTGCGTAAAGGTAACGGTAACACTTACCAAGTACGTGCCATCGGCGGTGTACTGGTGAGTCTGACCAACTACTTTAGTAGCGTCGGTAATGGCAGCGCTTTTTTCGTTGCTCTTGTTAACGTCCCAGTTAATGACGGCGTTAACGAAGGTGGCGTCTTTAGCGGTGTACTCAAACTTGGTAACGCGGATGTTGCGGTTTTCACCGGCAACGATATCGAAGGCGTCACAGGTAGGAGCAGAAGCACATTCTTTGGCAACTTCAGCGTTAGAGCTGGCTTCTGGCAAGTTAGTGGCGTGGATGGTTCCCACGTTGTTAAGGGTTTCTTTAGTACAGGTAGCGGCGGTTTCATCGGAAGCGATGGTAGCGTCGAACGTAAAGGTAGTAGTGGCGCCAGCAGCAAGGCTAGCGACGTTTACACCAGTACTGAAGAATTCAGTTCCGGTTACAGCGGTACCATCACGGGTAAGCGTGTTAGGTACGTAGGTAACGTGGGCTGGCAAAACGTCTTTAACGTTTAGGTTGGTTACAGCGGCTGAGCCGGTGCTCTTTACGGTAACTTTGTAGGTTACTTTGTCGCCAGAGGCAACGGTGATGGCTTTGCTAAAATCGGTACTTCCCTTTTTAGCAACTTGCTTCTCTACATTGTAGTTAGGCGTAGTAACTGGTGTTGGAGGTGGAGGCGTCGTAGTAGGTGTAGCGGTAACTGGGTTAGCACAGCTAGAGATGACGGCGTACTGGAAGACGCCATTGTTCATGACTACGAAGGCTGGGATGCTAGTGCTTCGGAAAGACACACCAGGAGCACGAGTGTAAAACACGGTACCATTCTGATTAACCTGGGTGCTACCGGCCATGTTCTGACGACCAGCGGTGAGGGCGTTGTTAGCCACGGCAGTTGCTGACGAGTTAACGTAGACTTCACCGGTCTTGGTAACTTTACCGGCAACGGCGGTAGTGTTCATAGTCTGAACAGCACCGGCGCTAATGCCGAACTTGTCGTAGATATCGTGGATACTCTTGGCAGAGTTCTGGGCGGTACCATTGGTGTACTTGCTAATAAGGGTTTCGGTGCTCTGGGCACCACAGTAGATGACAGCGTTAGCGTCACAGTCCTGTCCACCACCTACGGTGACGGCGGAACTGCTACCAGATAATTGAAAGGCACCAGTACTGACGACGATGGCGGCGATCAGGCTGGATCTCAACACGTTTTTCATGCTCGATAGAATCTTCATATCAGGCCTCCTATTAAATTTAAAACTCTCTCCACCACAACTGATGTCTATATATAATAGCACAAGCTGTATTTTTTGTCAATATAATAGCCCCCTATATATTGGAGGCCATTATACTACCTAGTTGTAGGAAGCGCTAGTAAATATTAGACTAGGCGGCGACCAAGCATCCAGCGGTAAGATCCAGCGGCTACGATAGACGTCAGACCAAAGATGGCGATCATGCTACCGGCACCGGTGTTTACGAGCGTGGTTGGGCGAGCCAGAGCAACTGGCGTCACAGGAGTGGCAGGAACTTCTGGAGTTGTAGTTACAACTGGTGGGGTCTTAGCCTTAAACGTAACTTGCTGGGTACAGTTTTCAACGCTGCTAGCAAGGTTAGGGTTAGCGGCGGTCGAGAAGTACACGGTAGCGGTAACGACGTACGTGCCATCGGCGTTGTACTTGTGAGTCGTACCAACTACTTTAGCGGCGTCAGTAATGGCAGCGCTGCTGTCATTAGTTTTACCGGCGTCCCAGTTAAGAACAACGTTCTTAAAAGTAGCGTTAGTAGCAGTGTACTTAAACTGACTGACGCGAATAGTACGATCATCGGCAGTTTCAATACGGAACATGTCGCAAGTAGCTTTAACTACTGGAGCTGGTGGCGGAGGAGTAGGAGCTTGAACTTGAACAGAGAGAACGACGTAAACTCGCTCGTCCCAACAACCATACACATCTCCAGGAGTCTGTTCGCTACGAATGCTTGCGCCGGTAGTAACGATGTTGTCACTTAAAGCTACAACACCAGAGCCTTTGCTGTATTGACTGGCAGATCCAGCAATGTACTTTAGGCCAACTTTTTGACCATTACAATTAATAGTGAGACCGTCGGTTACTGTAGCGGCATTACTTGCGCTAAGCGTGGCGCTTGGGGCAAATGTAGTGGCTTCGTTACCAGGGATAGCAACTTTAACAGTAGCGCCATGCATAACACTTGGGCCAGTGCCGCCATTGTTGCCGTCTTGGCTAGCGCCATTGTGGACGTAGACTTTCATTTGGATTTTCTGACCTGGAGTACAGGTAGTAGAAAGTGGATCACTGTACTGAGTAGTGGCATCTGAGTCGTTGCCATTAACTGGCACGCGAGCACGTAAGAAATCGCTTTCGTTACCGTCAGGTGCAGGTACACCAGTAAAGACGTTGTAGGCGGGTACTGGTGAAGCAGCTGTTCGGGCGTCATCGTAAGGGATAGCCGATACGAGGGCGGTTGATAGGAAGGTAGCTGCGACTAACCCAGTGAGGGCGAGTGTAGCTTTCTGGAAGAAATTGATTTTTTTCATGATATTAATCCTTATTACCTTAATTAATGGTTAGCGTATTATGGGCAAACAACGTACGGGGGGTTAGGTTCACATGGTGGACGGGTACCCTTAGGTGATGGGGCCGGTGAAGGTGCAGGTGAAGGTGCGGTTGTAGGGGCTGGTGCAGGAGCTGGGGCTGGTGCAGGAGCTGGCGCTGGCTTTGGTGCCGGAGCAGGCGCAGGAGCTGGAGCGGGTGCTGGAGCTGTATTGCCCCCGCCGCCTGGAGCTGGTGCAGTGCCAGTTCCGGTGCCGCCAGCAGGCGTGTTATCGGTGCCATTTGGAGCAGCTTCGGGAACTGCGCCGGTGCCTTTAGCGTTACCGCCAGCAGGACCTTCGTTTTTCTCTGACTTATTACCAGTAGCGGCACCCGTAGTCCCAGTTTCACCGTTAGTACCACCGGTTACGCCGCCAGCGCTAGTGCCGTCGGTAGCATCTTGGGCTTGACCGGCTTCTGGGCTTGGGCTTGGTGATGGTGCGGCGCCTTGGGCTTCGGTTAAGTCCTTGCTGGCTGATTCTTGAATGGTCATTCCCTTGCCGTATATGACACCTTTGTCGTCAGGGTTAGTGGAGACTATGAAGTCGCCAAAGCCGCTGTATTCGCTACTTGTGCCAAGCGTTAATTGGACACCCTGCAACGCGGTTTTGCCAACGACGTGCTTCTCGGCTTTAAGACCGATTACGACATTTTTCTCGTCGTGTACTGCTTTAAAAATTACTACTTGCTCAGTCGGCGCTGCCCAATTGTTTACTACGATGCTAGTGGCCGAAACTACTTTCTTCGTATTTTCACAGAACTTCACACCAACATCACGGCCATTTGTGCCATTAAGCGAGCTCATGGCTTCATCGTAAGCTTTTACGATATCGCGGTTAGGATCAAAGGCAGAAGTGTCCATAGCTGGAGCAGTGACTGCGGCTTGCATAAATGCTAGCGAAGCTTTGTCGGCATTACCACCGAGTGGAGAATCTTTAAAGATATTATTGATGTAGGTAGCTTTTGCTTCGTCAGTAGGGCTGTCAGCGATATTGTTAGGCAAAAATGCTGATGCATTGAACCTGTTACCATCGCTGGTAGGAGTACCGAACTGAAGGCCCGCGCAATCTTTACCGAAAGCGGCAGCGCCGTTGCCGGCGTCGTTTGATCGGACAGTTTCGCCATCCTGATTCACTAGGTATGCTCCGGTCCCGCCCAAAAGTAATACGGCTGCAGCAGCACCCGCTAACAATGGGTTACGGCCAAAGCCTTCATCGTTAGGCACTAGGTTTCCATTTTGTGTCATATACAGTTCTCCGTCTCTCTTTAGGTTACTGTTCTAGCTAGAGTTCTCGAGAAGCTATCCGGCATTAATGCCCGCTAGCCACCTCCAAAACTTATTGCCCTGAACTTACAAATGATATCATTTCATGACGTTTCTGTCAAATATATTTTGTGCGACCTCTATAAGCTTATGCTTAAAGCTTATCAAAACCCTGCATAGCACTGGCAATAGCGGAATCCGCTGCTTTCACGTTGAGTCCTAAAGTGGTGCCTTTGGTCGCGTCAAACAGTACTTGCGCGACTCTAATCCCGGCACTTTGTAATCTTTGAATAATGGCTTCATGACTTCGTGCTTGATCGTTATTATAGGCAGCCAATTCCTTTGGGCGGTTTGTGTTCACTGGCTTACTTTTAGGCCCCAATGGTATCTTGCCTTTATTTGCGGGCAAGGCTAGCTCAAAGGGCTGATTAATCTTAACTGCTACAGTAGCAGGAAAGTCATCATGCTGGCCTGATACGAGTTCTAAGTGTGCGAAATCGCTAATAATGAAGGTTAATCCCTCGCTACATATTTCACTTACGCGCTCGGCGGCCTCGCGCTCTGGTATAGTTTCAGTCCGATAGTCGCGTGGAAAATTAGCGTTCTCACCTATTACGTAGGCGGCTACATCGTCACTTACGAGCGCTGACTCGTCAAAGCATCGCAATAACTGCCGGCCAAGCATTTGTTTAGCTTTAAGAATTCCAGGATGGTCTTCCTGGCTTGACTGATCGATTACAACGCCAATGGGCAGTGGATACTCAGGCACGACTATACCGACCTGCGGTACACCCATGATGTCACCCCAGACTGACAGTGGGTTAATGTCCTGTAGTCCGTGACGCGCTGGATCAAAGTCCACTTCGCCTATCAATTTGCCCGACAAACCTACTCGCATAAGCGAACTATCGTGCTCACCATAGGCAGGACGGTATTGGGCCGCCATGCCATCGAGAATGGCTTCTACTTGAGGAAGTACTGGCATAGTCTTTTTCCTAACCTGCTATGACGTGAGCCATCGCTTCATCGTACTGGCCGGGCTTTAAGTCTCGCAACATACCAAGTCGAGCAGACGCTACATACATGGCAGCTTTGTTAGCTTCTTCGTCCCCAACTACGGACTTTTTATTGGTCATTAGGGCCAGAGCTTTGGCGATGCTTGTAATCTGTAAACCAATGCGAGGTTCATCTTCCATTATCTGTTGGTCGTGTATAACATCACCTACATTGAGTGCAAGCGAAATTAAGCGACTTTGCATTTCTTTAACTACCGGAGTAGACGTGGCCGTCTGCTTCATGGCTCGTAATCTATCGGCATTGACCACAGGTGTTACTTGGTCTGCCTTCACTAAAGTACCGAACATTATTGCATTAAGCCGAACGGCTCGTTCTTCACGACTTAGATTATAGCCGCCGACCCGAGCCCCTATCTCGAACCGAGATGCCATAGCGAATGAAATGGGTGAATTATGTTGACCACGGCGCACAGGGTTCATAGTTGCAACAACCGAGCATAGGTCAGGCAATTCAACTGCCCCTGCAGACGTGTTTAGCACTTTTGTTTCAAGGGTAGGAAGAAGACCTTGCATAGCCAAGGGGCTAATGCGGGGCAATTCATCGGCAAAAATGTGCATAGTCTCCGGTTTGATGATTGGGTCAACTGCTGTTGTCACGCGTTCAGTGGTAGCATTACCGTCTTTAACTATAGTGCGCTCCAGTGTGGTGCCACCGCCCACTAACTGTATAGCTGGTAAGTCATGCTGGGCAGGTATGCTTGCCGTATTCTCTGGTCCAATCTCATGTACTAATCGAGCGGACGCGGCGGCAAGAGTAGTCTTACCACCAGCTGATTCGCCGAATAGGACTACATTCTGTTCCATGACTAAGCCGACCAAAAGTGCAGTCATAGCCGCTTCGTCTCCATGGTGCACCTTACTCAGTTGTTCTATTCCATTATTGTAAAAGGACTGTGCCTCAACGGCGGTTGCTGCGTTCATAATAACTCCTTAATTAGCCTTCACGGCTTTACTACTACTGCCCGGTAACGGATAACGAGTCTTGCTGAAAGCAGCAGCAGTTCCTAATCCTGTTAATAGACTGAAAATCTTCAATAATCGTTTGTTGCCAGACTCGCTTCCTTTGGAAACATAGCCGGTTACACTGTTTTCAACCGTCTTGGCCACATCTGGCATCTTGTCGGTAACTTCCCAGTATTGACCGCCAGTAGCGGCAGCTGTTGCTTTCAGTCCCTCAATAGTTTCTGGTCGACTGGTTTTACTTGGAACATTTACAACATATATTGGAGTCTTATCTAAGTTTGCTTGTGGAATCAATGTGTTTGGATCACCGACAGATTGTCCGTTAGTAATGACCACTACGGCAGTGCTTCGTTTACGTCCGCCTGGACCATTCACAGCATATATATCTGTAGTAGCGTCAAGAGACCGTTTGGTGGCGGTTTCTAGATCGGAAGCCCCAATTGTATTTGTTTCTTTTATTACCGAGTCAAGTCGGCTAGTCTCTTCTACCACACCTAGGCGCGAGACGAAGGTTCGGACATGAGCGCGCTTGCCATCAAATTGCCCTAAGACATCATTGATCGCACCAATAGTTGGCTCACCCTCACGTGGGTGGCTAGTCTGGCCGGAGTGGTCTACAGCAATCTCTAATGTTGGTTTAACTCGTGTGTCGCTATCGGGATTCCACCCGAGGATACCGGTGCCTACTGTAACTGTCAAAAGGAGCGCGTCGGCCGCTAGTATCGTTGCAAACGCACGCTTAGCCACATTAGCTTTCTGATTGTGTTCCGCTTGAAGCTCGCTGTCAGTTTCCATTCGGAATGGCGCATCTAATTGAGCAATGAGGGGCTCTGACTCTTGGTGAGCTTTACTGCTCATAACGTAATGAGCGGCTTGTCCTACTACGTAGGCGGCTGCACTTGCGCTTCCGGCTAATACTTCAACAGACATAATAGACTTATCTTACTCTATATATGCTATTTTGTCAATATGTTGGTGTTACTTTGTTTTGGCGAGTTCCCTTTTAGGCGTCTTGACCTCTTTAACTGCTTGAACAGGAATAACCGGTGTGGGAGCTACGGCTGGAGTATCAGCCGCCAAAGACTTGCTAAAGATAAATCCAAAGGTACTACCCTTGTTCTCAGTGCTTTCAAATAGCAGCGCGCCGCCTTGCGCCACAATGACCTTTTTGGCCATGTACAGGCCGAGGCCGGTGCCGTCCGGGCGGGCTTGGCGGGCGTTGCCGGCGCGGTAGAACTTGGTGAATAGGTGCTGCTGTTCGGCCTTTGGTACGCCGATGCCATCATCTTCGACGCGTAATTCTACGCTGTTTTCTTTATTGAGCAAGCGCACTTTTATGTGTCCGCCGGCCGGTGTGTAGTAGATGGCGTTGTCTATAAAATTCATGATTATTTGGCGAGTTTTGGTTTCGTCGAGCATCATGGACGGAAAAGTATCTGGTTTATCGAACTGCAGCGTCAGTGAGCGCGCCGCGGCCGTTTCCTGGAGCTGACGGAGCTCCTGTTGGACTATCTGGTCGAGCTGGATCGGCGCCCGCTCAATAATAAACTTGCCAGTCTTAAGCCGCGACACATTAAGCAAGTCGGCAATAAGATATACCATCCGCTGCGAGCTAAAGAAGGCCTGGCCGAGCATATCACGCTGCGTCGGCGTGATCTTACCGGCATCTTCCTCGAGCACCATAGAAATGTACCCCTTAACGCT
>JACMNI010000036.1 GCA_014378615.1 Candidatus Saccharimonadota bacterium
GCTCAGTGGTAGAGCACTTCCATGGTAAGGAAGGGGTCTTGAGTTCAAATCTCAATCGTGGCTCCATGTATATTCAGCCCCAACTCAATGTCGGGGCTTTTTACTTGCCGACCTAGCCGTCAAAGACTACTATTGTAATATGACTAAAAAGTTATACCGCTCAACAACAGATAGGAAAATTGCCGGCGTTTGCGGTGGATTAGCCGAATATTTCGGCATTGACGCCACTATTGTAAGGATCTTATTTTTTATTCTTCTGTTACCGGGCGGTTTACCAGGCTTTATTCCATATGTTATTTTATGGGCAATCGTTCCGAAAGCTCCCTAGGGTCACAAATTTAACTATTGACAAGTTAGCGTAAGCGGCATAGAATATGGACATATTAGGAAGAATCCAAAAGAAACAACCTAATAAATAGCCCCTAAAAAAGGCGCACAAATTACTTCTTGCAAGAAGAAAAACTTAAATAGCGGCCAGATCAGCCGCTATTTTTGTTTATAACCGTTTACAAGCGATACTGTGTCTGTTACGATTATAGGAATAAAGTTTTAGAAAGTTATATTCTTATGGCCAAAAAAGGCGACAAGCGCAAAATTATAGGTATGGTTAGTGAAGAAAGCGGCGAACGCATTTATTACACTACCAAGAACACCATGAACACTCCCGAGAAGCTATCTCTCAAAAAATATAGCCCAAAAATGCGTAAGCACGTTGTATTCACCGAAACCAAGAAGAACCTTGGCCGCAACGAAGCACCTAAGCGCTAAACTGCATATCTCTCGTTCAACACTCGATATACGTGGTAATCTAAATAGATGACACAACAATTACCTGAAGTCTCATACGAATTACTTACAGAAGAGCCGGTGCCGGATCTTGTCGATGCGCAGCTAGATGAGTTCACGCTTGAGGCACTGCACACGCAAACAGCACAACAATTCGATCCTGTTGAAGCATCAAAAACGATGGCGGCCAATGAAGGGCGCTTTGTACTAGGGGCGGATTTAGGTGGCGACAAGGGCGCGGTAAGACTCTTCCAAATCGTTAACGGAGAGTTGATAACTCAATCCGGCTATGAAGGGAACGTGCAGGGAAATGATGGTGCAGGCTATGTGCAGCTTTTGAAAGAGGCTGCCGTCTACGCCGAAGAACAATCCATCTGCCTTGGTATATCGTGGGGTGGACCACTAGTTGGCACGAAACCTATTTATCACCCGAAGGCTAAAATCTTTTTTCAAGAGTTAAAAGACCAGTTTGATGGCGATTTGCAGCGAATATCGCCGCGGGTAACGGCCGCTGTTAATGATGGTCCAGCTGGCGCAATCAGTGGGGCATTACAAGCGTATCGGCAATATAACGCCACTAATACAATCTTCGTTATCAATGGCGGAGGTATTGGCACAAGCGTCGTTAAGGACGGCATTGTATACGCTGCCGAAGCGGGGCATGTTAGAGGCGTTGACGCGCTTAACACCTACGCGCAGTCGACGCCGTGCGGCGTTTACGATAATTCATTTGTCTGCCTTGAACGCTTGGGCGCCAATAAAGCAGGCATAGAAGATCAATGGCTCGATAAAACTGGCGCCTATATGCGCGCTCGCGATATTGAAGATGAATATAAGGCCGGCAACCGGTTCGCGGCCGAATTATACGATCACTCAGCATTAGTCCTTGCGCATGTTATAACAGGAACAGCTAAGGCATTCGAACTTTCACTACAAGACGTAAACACGGTCATTGTCGGTCACGGTGGTGCCTTTAAATTTCCAGCGTATGGTGCTCGTATAGGGCAGATAATTGCTGCCTACGTCAAAGCCCAGCCACGACTTATCATGACAAAAGATTTTGGTGCGACTAATTCAAATGCTTGCCTCGACGGCGCGGCCATTGCGGCAATCTGCAATAATTAGCTTTTACTAAGATCGAGTATAGTGTTTATCAATTCGGCGTGGCTCCACACTAAGGGCGTTACCCCGACGGGTGCGGCCGTAGCCGGATCGAATTGTTCGCCCAAGATACCGCTCGGTAGCTCACGATCTAACGCCCACTGTAGCAACGGCTGGGCTTTCTCATTCTGACCTAGGCTGGCATAGAACTGGGCCAACCATAGCGTGCTGACTATCCAAGGATTACCCTTATACTCGCGCTTTGTTAAGAAATAGTTATCATTTTCATAGCGTAGTACCCCACCACTCGGTGACTGATTGAGAATGCGGTCTTCGACGTGTTTAGCCGTACTTAGCAGTCGTTCATCATCTAGACGTAGTCCAGCGTACATATACGGTCCGTATAAGCTTGATATATCGAGGGTGTTATCGTATTCAATGGTGCCGTCGGACTGTAATAAAAAGCCCTTTATGAAATAACCGTCGGAGTGATATAGCTTGTGTAAATTATCACGGATACCGTCGGCAGCTCGTTTCCAGCGTAGAGCGTCGTCGGGGGCTTGCATGGCGGTCGCCATTTTAGCAGCCGCTTGGAGTCCGGCGATGACGGTACTCACCGTGTACGTACTGGTTAAGAATTTTTCTTCCCACAGATCATAGGTAGCGTGCGGTAAACCGGTTTCCACGTCAATGAACTGCGTCATGAAGTTAGCACAGGGAGCTATAAAGCTATGATACATACTCTCGACTAGCTCTAGGTCTTTACTGGTTTCGAAATATTCACCGATTATAAATAATACTGAGGCGGTTTCGTCTTCCTGAATAGCCAGTTCTTTGCGACGACCATGAACCAGCGGGTGCCAGGTGGAGCCAATCGCCCGATCGGGTTGGTACTTGTGCATTAAATAGCCGTCCTTATGCATTGTGTCGCGCGCAAACGCGAAGAATTGTCGGGCCTCGTGAAAATGACCCAAGCGGATGAATGGCCAAAGGGCATAGGCTGCGTCGCGTGGCCAGCAGTAACAGTAATAATCGCGACCATAGTTGAAGATACTCGAGTCACCACTGGCTAATACTGATCCCCGATTGTCGCAGTGAGCTTTAACGATGAGTAAGCTGTGTTGCAAGCTACGCTTGTGATCGGCCGGCAAGGCTACATCACCTTCTTCCAGCCACTGCTGCCAGTGCGCTCGAACCTTCGGTAAATGATCGGTCATATCTTTTTGTTTGAAATGCTTATGAACCTGTTCAGCATCATTCTGACTACTGGCAGCTACTATCCAGTAATTAACTAAACTGGTTTGGCCAGCTTTGAAGTGTCGCTGGAAGCGAAGGACACTATCTACACCACCGTGTTCAACGGCGTTGTCAGATAGTACGCCGTCTTCAGCATCTTTAAAGGTTCCGGCTTTGCCTTCTATGCCGTAATTACCAACGGCGTACTGGTCAAAATCATCGCCATCATTGAACTTGCCGGCTATTAGTAAACAATAGCGTCCTTTATAATCGAGCAGGTAGTGTTCTTCAGGGACATATAGAGCGGTGTCGGCCCTGCCATCGCGCGAGATTTCAAATACCTGGTGCATAAATAATCGAATATCGCGGTCAGTGTCGGCCTTATTTTCAATGGCGATGTGACGGATAAATGCATTGTGTTCGCTATCAATGAAATCTTTTAGATGCAGGCTAACGTTCAGAGCGTTAGAATTAAGGTGAATATCGCTAATTAATGCGTCATCCTCAAAATTTACGTCGGCCTGCCACGAGCCGTCATCGGTCCAGCTGAACTGGCCGTCGACCCAGACGCCAATTTTGTGTTGGCTGGAGCGAGCATTAGTTAGGTTTTCGAGACCGACATATGGGTAATAAAAATCGTGAACCAAACCATTTTCGTCGAGTCCGACAAATAATTGTCCATTACTTAGTACTACTGGACGTCCCATTATCGTTCTCCCACCATAACTAACATTATACTGCTACACCTTTTTCACTCAAACGAAATCTCAAATCATGAAAGGCATTCATAAAGTTTATATAGGCCTCATACGGCGTTTTGTAGGGACTGAAGTAGGCATGAATGTCGCCGTCGTTAAAATATTTCGTACACATGTAGTAAAAGTGGTCGCTCGTCTGTAAACGGCGCCAATCTTCTATTAAAGCAAAGTCGCCGGTGGCAATCACGTCGGATTGAAGATCATAAAGGGCTTGGATTGATGTAGTCTGCATGGCATTACCAAGCCAGGCGCTCAGGTCACGTTCGGTATCCGCCCATGTAATCGTATTGGGTACATCAACGGTATCAACAGCCGGATTAGTGTCAATAACCTCAGAAACAGTCATAAACGTATGGTGTTCATTCTTGAGCCATTCGCTTGGTAGATGTGATAAGAACCCAAAAATACCAGATTCTTCCCATTGATGTTCACCAAAGGTTTCGTAATCCATAAATAAGTTGAAGTTGGTAGCAGTTTGATCATCAGCCAGCCAGCCAGCAAATTTGTCGGCGGTCAGCGGCCATTCGCTCCAGTTTTGATCGCCAAAACGGAAGGCAATATCATCACTCAGCTTATAATTCTTCATGAGTAGCCGGATATTGTCAGTATAGGTGGGCCTGTAAACGTGGTTTGGACTCCGCCAATCCAAAATCGGATCCCAGCCCTCGGCTAGAATACCTTTGTAACCGGCTTTATCGGCCCAGTAAGCGACATCATTGTTGTAGCACAACTCGGTGTTGCGGAAAACTTGCGGCGTCTGACCAAACAGCTGCTGCACTTTTTGCTTGTGCATATTTACCTGCATTTCAAACTCCGCTCGTGAATAGAAGAAGGCTAGGCTGTGGTGGTAGGTTTCAGCGACAATTTCTACCCGCCCGGTAGCGCACAAATCTTGGAATGATCGGAGTGCTTCCGGCAACCATTTTTCTAATTGTTCTAATACAGTTCCCGTAATAGATAAGCTGAGTTTAAACTGAGGGTTATCATTTAAAAGCTGGAGCAAGCGGGCGTTTGTAGGTAAGTAAGACTTCTCGGCTACCTTTTTGAGTATCCGCTCGTTACTTTCTTGGTCTTCGTACGCGGCGTCGAAATAGTCGTGTTTAACGGCGGTGTCGAAGATAGTATAGTGTCGCACGCGGTATGGCTGATGAACGTGCAAGTAGAGCACAATTGCCTTACTTGGTTTAGTACGATTCATGGTCATACTGCAACCGCCAAATGATGTTTATACAGTTGCTCTATCTTGTGGCTGGCGCTGTCCCAGCTCATGCGTTCATATTCTTTGTAGGAATTAGCGTGCAGTGTATCCCGCAGGGCATCGCTACTTACGACGGCTGAAATTTGATTAGCCATTTCGTCAATATCCCAGAAATCCACCTTTAGACAGTTTGTCAGAATTTCGCTGACGCCGGACTGGTGGGTTACGAGGGTAGGGGTACCATAGCCAATGGCTTCAAGCGGCGTCAAGCCAAACGGTTCTGACACAGATGGCATAACAAAGAGGTCGGCGATAGCATAGGCATCGCGCCACTTTTTGCCGCGCTGAAAATCCGTAAACAGTACGTTTTGGCCGATGCCTAGTTCGGCCGCTAGTGTTAAGAGTTCATAGTACTGTTCGCCACTGCCGACAATTAGCAACATTGTCTTCGGCTGTCGTTTGATTACTTCAGTCATAGCCCGTAATAGATTAGGCAATCCTTTTTGTACCGTTAATCGTCCGATATTAACGACGACGCGGTAGCCAAGGGCCTTCATAGCTTCAAGATAACGATAAGAATTGTTGGCATCGAGAGGTACTAAATCGCCTGGTTCAATGCTATTGTGAACGACGTCTATTTTGCTGAGTGGAATGTGGTATTCACGATGTATAACACGTTTGGTGTGTTCACTGACAGCAATAATTTTATCGGCGGCGTGCATAGCTAAGTCTTCTATTTCATGGACTAGCGGGTTGCCGCGGCCGCCAGCGCGATCGGACTCTACCGAGTGAACGTGCAATATAATCGGGCAGCCTTTAACTTCTTTGGCTCGCAGCGCCGCTCGAAAGGTCAGCCAGTCGTGGGCGTGGACTATATCGAATTCAGTTTCTTCTACTAGCTTGGCCACGGCGTGTTCATACAGTTGAGCCTGGGCATAGATATCAAGATATTCTTCCGAGCCGTCCTCCAAAATGTACCTGTAACTGTCGTAGGCTATGCCTGAGCGGATAACTTCGCTGACTCCCTGCGGGTGGGCGGCGGTAATATTCATAAAATCAATGCCATGATCGGCCTTATACGGAACTACAAATTCAATGTCTAAATCTTTTTTTGAGAGGGATTTACAGAGCTGGTAACAAGCTATACCAAGTCCGCCGCTATTGTGGGGAGGTAACTCCCAACCGAGCATCAATACTTTCATCACCCTCTTTTTCGCACTATTTATTTGGTTCTCATCTGATGCGGCCTGCCTTTGGTATTGTATGCCCTAAAGCACAACCGTAATACCCCTTCAGTGTAGCCTTGTAACATCTTTGGGTCAATACTTTCTTACAACATAAAGCAGTAATATTTCTAACACAAGCCGAATGTGTTAATCTTGAGGTCCATCACGGCGGCGCTGGAAGTGTTTTTTAGGGTTAAACTGCCATTTTCGACGTTGGCCGTGCTTCTTTTTGTGTTTTCCTTCATCCGAATGCGTAAGCCCCGACATATACCTGCTGCCCAGGTGCGTTTCCAGCTTGGCCAACTTGGACAACTCAATACGTTGCGCCTTAGAAAGTTCAAGCAGCGAAACGGCTCCCTCGGCTACATGTCGGACTTGTTGTTGTACTTGTTTTAGGGGAACCGCAGGAATTTTGCGAAAATTAACCGACTGCAGGCTCAAGCGCTCCTTTTCTAGCTGCTCGTGTAACCACACCCCATACTGAGCTACAAATTGTCGCTGGTTTTCAGGTGTATGCTCGAGGCGTGGACTACTGGCCGTTTCATATGAGGTATTGCCGTGTTGCAATTGGGTACGTGCCGCCAGCGTTCCATATTTGGGGTCGAAATATAACTTGCCTTGTCGCACCTTGTAGGTGTCGGGTGCAAGTTCATGAAGCCAATTAGGATCGACTGCCGTGAGTTGATTTACCAGGTGAAGCGTTTCCAGCCCGCCTCCGGTTGGCACCTGCAAGTCGAATGGTGTGCCCGCTAGCAAGCTAGCTTGTTTTACTACCGAACTGCTCGAGATCTCACGCTGTTTATTGGTGCCGAGGTGGACCGCCTGACCATCACCATTGGTGGCCCATAGTTGGTGTAGCTGCCCAGCGATGACACTTTTAAGCAATAATGGCATTTCCTCAGTCTGTACTCTAGTTAGCTCAGTACCCGATAGCCCCAGGTCATGCAACAAGCGGTCAATAATTTCTTGGGCTTTGTCGATGTTTTTAGCGATAATTCCCAGCTCGTCGAATGCGGCTGGGTCTATGGCGTCTATTTCCAGAAACACCTCGTATTGGGCTACTAAATCAGACTGCGATTGGTGAGTATAGCGTCGCCAGCCACTGAAACGCGGGCCACCTTTTACGATCCCATTGACCTCTTGAATAGCAATAATAGCCGCCATTTTAGCCTGCGTTTCTGGCGCATAGTCTTTGGTTGCCACCAGCATGCGAGCATAGCTCGATTCGACGGGAAAACGCTCCATCGCGCGTCCGATATTGGTAACTTCTTGTCGCGGTGTCAGTGCACCCAGACTAATAAGTGTCTGCTTAGCATACTTGATAGTTTTGCGACTCGGTGCGTGGTAAAAATCCAAGTCTTCAATATCTATGCCGATATTGGCCAAACGTAACACCAAGCGGTCGATATGCTTGCGCATGATCTCAGGAATGCCGTACTCGGGGCGGTCTTCAAGCGGAGAGCAGGGCAGTGTACCCAGCTTTGCTAAGACGTATAAGCCTTCCTTGGTTCGACCGGCTCGGCCCGCGCGCTGCAGGCAGTCGGCTTGCGAAACCTCTTCTATGAATAGTCCTTCCACACCGCTACGAACTTCGGCTCGACGCTCAAGTCCGCTGTCTATTACAACGTCAATGTCATCTATGGTGATGCTCGTCTGCGCGATATTAGTCGAGAGTATTATCTTGCCGTTGGGGTAACTGCCGAAAGCGAGCTGTTGATCAGCGGGCTCTAATTGGCTATGCAAAGGAATAATTGGGACAGATCCTGATATTGTTTGCAGTATTTCCTGAAGTCCTTCTATTTCTGCCTTTCCGGGCAAAAATACTAACATATTGCTGGTTTTGGTTTCTAGAAGCGTTGTTATCTCTTGCAATAAGTCCTCGCTGTAGCGCTTTATGACGGGAAAGCTGCGTCCGGCCACAGAAATTGGTGGCGGTGCATTATAGTAAGCAGCTAAGCTGGAGGCATCTATAGTCGCACTCATTAGCACTACTTTGAATAACGGATCTTCCGAACAGCGTTTTTTAGCCCAGGCGACCAATACTTCCATATTCTCGTTCCACTCGTGGACTTCATCAAGTACCAATATTTGCTTAACGCTCGTGCCGCTGCCCGTTAGCTCACGCACAAGTTGTAAACCATCGGTACAATATAAGATGACGTTTTCCGGCGCATCATCACGCTCATGAGCGGTGCGATAGCCGACCAAAGCCGTGCAGTCTTTACCTTGCCGCCACGAGAATTCCTGACGGACTCTGTCGCTCAAATTACGAGCCGCTAAAATCCTTGGTTGGGTGACAATAATCTTGCTATAGCCATGTTCCGCTAGATACTGCGGAACTTGAGTACTTTTGCCGGCACCCGTCTCGGCAGTAATGATTGTGACCTGGTTATTGTCGACAGAAAATAGGATGTCGTCGCGTCGCGCGTAAACCGGCAACTCTTGCAAAGATTCAAAGGAGGATTGACTCATTAGCCATTATTGTAAACATAAGTCTGCAATGGACATAATCTTATGGGTTAGACGGTGTAGTGGTGGTAGGCGCGGTTCCAGTTGGCGATGGTGCCGCAGTAGGTGTTGGAGCCGGCGCCGGGGCAGTTTCAGTTGGTTGTGAGGGTTCGGTGGGCGTGCTTGTGCCACTTCCTGAGCCTGTAGTCGGTGTTGGTGTTGGTTGGGTAGCAGCTCCACCTGCTGATGTAGGCGTAGTAGGATTATCCGTCGGCGCTGTTTCGTCAGCAGTAGGCTTCTGTTCAGTATCTTCTCGCTCAACTTTTTTAGGCTGATCACTTGGGTTGTACTTAGGCGTGTCGCAGGTAAACTCGGTTTCTGTACCTTTAACAAAGTACTCGCTATAGCTACCTGCCGCGTTGCAAACTTGCACTTTAACTATATCCTTCGGCGGCGTAAATTGCTCTTCAGTGGCACCCTTTACATAGCTACTTATTGTGGCCTTCCAGATGGGACCAGCCCCGAGCGTACCGCCAACGCCCTTCATTGGCGTACTATCATTGTTGCCTACCCAAACACCGACAACAATACTTGGGGTGTAACCAATCGTCCAGGCGTCTTTATTATCATTTGTGGTGCCCGTCTTGACGGCCACTGGACGTCCAATAGATAATTTATTGCCGGCCAAGGGGAATCGAGCACGCTCGTCAGATAATATCGAGGACATTATATAAGTTGCACCCTGGTTCATGACTTGTTTGGCTTTGGGCTTATTGCTAAATACGGTATCCCCAAATTTATTTTTTACTTCCGAAATGAGCACGGGCTGGAACTGGTCGCCACCATTTGCCAGCGCAGCATAGGCATTTGTCATATCCATTAGTTTAGCTTCGGCAGTACCCAGGGCCAACGACAGGCCGTACTTATTCGGATCGTTAATAGTGGAAATTCCCAATCGCTGGGCGGCGCTCACTGACTGATTTAGACCTACCTTTTGCATTACTTCCACGGCAGGTATGTTCATTGACTCGGCTAACGCGCGGCGAGCAGTTACATTGCCGTGATAACGTAGATCATAATTTGTCGGCTTGTAACCACCACCAAAGTCAGTTGGCTCATCCTTAAGTACTGAAGCGGCGGTAATTTTCTTCTGAGCTAGGGCCTCAGTGTAGTAGATCGGCTTGAAGCTTGAGCCAGGCTGACGGGGGGCGGTGGCCATATTAACTTTGCCAAAAACAGTGTTGTTGTAATCAACGCTGCCAACTAGCGCTTTGATACTACCCGTTTTAGGGTCAATCGCCACTAACGAGGCATTGTTGGTGTTTAATGACGATAAGGACTTAATTTGCTTAGCAACGGTAGCTTCGGCTGTCTTTTGCAAATTGAGGTCGAGCGTGGTCGTGACTCGCAGGCCGGACCGCGCAATTCGTTCTTCACCGTATTTTTTCGAAAGTTCAGCAAGTGTCATCAGGGCAAAGTGTTGGGCATTGCCGGCTTCAGGCGTGGCAACTGGTACATACGTGAGTTTTTGCGTAAGTGTCGCTTGCTTCTGTGCAGGCGTGATATTCTTTTCTTCGACCATGCGAGTCAGCACGTAGTTCTGCCGTTTCTTGGCAAGTTTTTCATCGCCAGTAATCGGCGAATAGCCGGTTGGTGCTGGCAATAAGCCTATCAGTATACTGCTCTGAGCGAGGTCCAAATCCTTGGCAGATTTTCCGAAGTATGAACGGGCTGCCGACTCGATGCCAAAAGAATCATTACCAAAGTAGACGGAGTTTAAATATAGTTCGAGAATCTGGTCTTTGGTGTAACGCTTATCTATCGCCACCGCCATCGAGATTTCCTGATATTTTCTCAAGAGATTCTTATTACTCGTCAGTAGGTTGTTTTTCACTAACTGCTGGGTAATTGTTGAACCACCGCTGCCAGTTAAATCGCCACTAGAGAAATTACTAAAGACTGCGCGGACGATACTTTTGATAGAAAACCCTGGTTCACTGTAAAAATCAGCATCCTCACTCGCTAGTAAAGCTTTAGGGACATCTGGCGATATCTGACTAAGTTTTACTTGCTTAATATTCTTGACGACGCCCCGAGAATAGAAGACCTCGCCTTTCTTATCGAGCAGTACAATACCAGTATTATTGTGGTTCATAAGTCGCTCGGGATCGGCAATCGTCCGCGCATAGGACGCGTATGTGGCGACGGGGATTATTACGGCAACTGCCGCTAACAATACCGCAGCAACGACAATCTTGCGTCGCCGGCTATAACGGTTACTAAACGATCGTAAACGGCCCGGTCGGTGTCTGGTTGGAATCATAGGTGCCTCTTAAATTCAAATTATCCTACCATAAACATTCTGTACGCTATGTCATATATTTAACTTTATGGCCGAATCCAAGCTTTACAGATTGTCATATTGCCGCTTAGTGGGCACAATGTATCTATGACAGAAATATCGCCGGCTTCTGACGAGCCTCAACATAGACTGACATGGTTAACCGATACATCGTTTGAAATTTATATGGCGCAAGGCGAACTAACTGCAGTCTACGATAATAATACTGGTACCCTGAATATTAAAGACGTTGCAGTAAAAGAATATTTTACGCGTCATGGCATTGGTAAAAATTTAGTTAGAATAGCTAGAGATCAGGCTATCGAGTTAGGTGCAACGGCTATAGAGGCTACATTGGCATCACGCGAGTCAGTGGACCTCATGACCAGCGTATTCGGTTCAGATGCGGTTACGGTCGCTTACTTGGGTTTGTATGGGCAGTCTAGATTACCGCCACATCGGCAAACTGGAACTCGTGCGTGGTTGCATTATGTATTTATCGACGATCATCTGTAAATTTGGTCTAACAGAGGTACGTGGAGACGGCATTTCGCTGCTTTCTCGGAGCGAGCTCCTGCGAGAGCAGTTCATGAACGAACCACGCCCTGCGGGCTGAGTGTTTCGTAGCCACATACACTAAACAAATAAAAAACCCGACTCGGAGTCGGGTTTTTTATTTGGCAGGGGTACGTGGAATCGAACCACGATCTTAGGTTTTGGAGACCCATATACTAACCGTTGTACTATACCCCTATAGTGCTAACTGCATCATGAATTTCGCTTGCTAATAATAAGCTATTGCGATGACTTTGTCACTCTAGAGTTGGGCCGTTTCAGCCGTTTGCTGCCCCATGTCTCGTATCTTAATGAAAGTTAAAGCCCGATAAAAATGCAAAGATTCATGTGGCTCTAAAGTTCGTGTAACCATTACATCGCCTGGCAAATATTCGATACCGTGGAGAAAACCTGAGGTGTCTATACCGAAATCGCGGTAATAAACATCTGGCATACCAGTTTCGACTTCAAGGCCTATCGCTCGTTGGCTTAGCCAAAAAGGAAACGCTGACAGCTGTTCGCTACCAGCGGCGGCCTTATGCAAATAAAGGGGTTCCGGCTGGGGCGATACAATGTTAATATACAGGCTTTCTCCTAATTTTTCATCACTCGATGCAATATATAAATCAGTTTTAGACAACTCAGCTAATAGGGCTACATCGAATGCCTTATTGCAGCAATCAATTACAATTTGCCGTCTTGCCTCATTCTCTATGTCCGCGGTCGGGGTAACTTCGCCTCGTTGATGCGGCAACAGCAAGCCAATATCGTCTTCTGTAGCTACATCTCGCCCTAGCTGTACGCCCGCCCGAAATAGGTAGCGCTTTGCTAGTATTAAACCAGCGGAAGCTGCTTCGGACAGCTGATGCTCGAGCGTTTTAGGAATTGACTGTTTAGTTTCAACACTCATGGTAGGTGTCGTAAGCATACTGTTCGCCACCTTAAGCTGCAATAGAGCAGTTGTGATATATATCATGCAGTTAGCTGAAACTGTTAACTACAGGCTTTAAACTTTCTTTCAGCGTTGTAATCTGGTATACCTATATAGGTACATGGCTAAAATACTCCCTACAAAACCCTTCCTCATCATGCTCTACGGGTTCCCAGGCTCGGGCAAGACGTATTTCGCACGACAGCTCGCCGAAAACATCCAGGCCGCCCACGTGCAGAGTGATCGTGTTCGTAGTGAACTCTTTGAGCAGCCTCGCTATGATAAGTCAGAGAACGACGTGGTGGCCCAGCTTATGGACTACATGACTGAAGAATTTTTAAGCGCTGGGCTAAGCGTCATCTACGATGCCAATGCTATGCGGCTCAGCCAACGTCACGCCTTACGTGAGCTCGCCCGGAAGAATCATGCCACGCCGCTTCTTATGTGGTTCCAGATTGATGCCGAAAGTTCCTATGCCCGATCCACCAAACGCGATCGTCGTCGAGCAGACGATAAATATGCCGCCCAGTGGGACCGTGACACGTACAAGAAAATCTTGGGCTACATGCAGAATCCGAGCATTGTTGAAGAATACGTGGTTATCAGCGGCAAACACTTATATACAACACAGCAAAGCGCGGCCGTCAATAAAATGCGGCACCTTGGGTTATTGTCTAATGAGGACGCCAGCGCCAGCGTCGCCAAGCCCGGCATGGTAAATCTGGTTCCTGGCAACCAAAACAACGGCGGCCGCGTCGACATGACCCGTCGCAACATCAACATTCGCTCTTAAACTGCACAAGGGGCATCGTGGCCGTTAAGAAATTTGCTCTGTCCGATGGCCTAGAAGTAAGCGTCTACAAGCGTCGTACCAGCCGCAGTATCAGATTAAGTATTGCTGCCAGCGGTAACATCCGGGTAAGTATTCCGCTCTGGGTGCCTTACCGAGCGGGGGTGGCTTTCGCTCAATCTCGCCATGACTGGATACGAACCCAGCGGCGCCCACCACAGTTACTGCTTGAAGGCCAAGTGATTGGTAAAAATCACCAGTTACATTTCCGTGTCAGTGCTCGGGCGACTAAAGTTACCAGTCGCATCCTGCCCGAACAGGTTGTGGTGACCCATCCTATAAAAGTTTCGCCGGCCGTGTCAGAAGTGCAGACTGTTGCTGAGAAAGCCGCTATTCGGACATTACGCCAAGAAGCAAACGCTGTGTTGCCGCCCCGACTGAAGCAATTAGCTGCGCAGCACGGTTTCACATATCAAGATGTGACTATTAAACAATTATCTAGTCGTTGGGGAAGTTGCGACCAACACCAGCATATAGCTCTAAATTTATATTTAATGCAGCTGCCGTGGGAGCTCATAGACTACGTTTTGCTCCATGAATTGGTCCATACTAAACATTTAGACCACGGGGACAAATTTTGGGTAGCACTAGAAGCGGTGGCGCCTGGAGCAAAACAATTACGAGCCGGCATTCGTAAGCATAAGCCGGTTGTCCTTCGCTAAAAAGCCGTTATAATACCAGCAATATGGCATCTTCGGTTCCCGCTCAAGTAATAGAAAGTTCAGTAACTCAGTCAGGTAGGCGCGTGGGATTAGTCCTGCCAACCGTGGCTTTTTTGATTTGTGTCTCTGTACAATACGCCTTCACCGATTTCTTCGATCAAATTAACGGAAGTCATTTGTTGCTCGTGCTACTAGGTTTAACTATATTGATGTTAGCCGATGAACTGCATAAGAAGCCCTCAGTGCTTTGGCGCCGTACTCACTGGGTGCTAATGCATATCACTGCTTTGTATGGCATCGGCTTCTTACTGCCGTTACCGTCACCCTACTTATTGTTTGTAGCTCTTTTGGCGACTCTGACGTATGTATCGCTTGGTAAACGCGCCTTATTGATCAGTATTTTTGGAAGCCTGGGCCTGTTATCCGGTCGGTACCTAGCGATATACGGATTAGAGGATCGGAACCGGGCTGGCATGTTCTTCGCCACTTACTTTATAACCTTAGTGCTTACCTACTACTCCGTGGTGTATCTGTTAATTGCTGAAAAAGAATTAGCTGCCTTATCAACGGATTCAGCCAGGGCAGTTTCACAGCAGAAACAGATGGAATCGCTCATCAATAATATTAGTGATGGCGTTATTGCTGTCGACAAACACCACAAAGTATCGGTCTATAATGCCGCAGCGCTCGATGTCCTCGATTTGAATACTGATATTAAAGGGCAGGGTTTAGCCAGTTTATTACGACCAATCAATGACAAAAACGAACCGGTAAATATACTATTACTGCTAAATGAGACGACTGTACCAACCATCAACCGTGATTTGCGGGTCAAGTATAAGGACGGTAGTGAAGCGAACTTATTTATGGGAATAGCGCCTGTGTACTTGGGTTTCGGCAAATCAGAGAATAACGGCTACACCTTATTACTGCGTGATATTACGCGTGAAAAGTCGCTTGAGGAAGAGCGCGATGAGTTCATTAGCGTTGTGAGTCATGAATTACGCACTCCCATCGCCATTTCCGAGGGTAACATTGGTAATGCCGAGTATATCGCCGAGAAAACCGGTGATATGGTGGCAGTTAAGGCGGCGCTTAAAGAAGCTCACAATCAGGTACTGTTCTTGGCCTCGATGATAAATGATCTATCTACCTTATCGCGGGCCGAGCGTGGCGTTCTTCAGGTGGAGCCAGAGCCTATTATCGTTACTGAGTTGGCTCAAGAACTACTAAGTAACTACACGCCCGATGCCACTAAAAAGGGCTTGGCCCTAAGTTTGGAAATCGACCCTGGTGTTGGCACCTTAAGCTCTGGAAAACTATACGTCCGAGAAGTGCTGCAAAACTTTATCACCAACGCAATTAAATACACAGAAACAGGCAGTGTAACCATTGGCGCTAAACCGGGCGATAACGGTACTACTTTTTATGTCCGTGACACCGGTATAGGTATAAGCAAAGGCGATCAAGATCGCGTATTCGATAAATTCTTCCGATCCGAAGATTATCGTACCCGTCAGAGTAATGGTACTGGTCTAGGGCTATATGTAACCATGAAGTTAACACGCCTCCTAAAAGCCCAGATAAGCGTTGAGAGCGAACTCAATAAGGGCTCGACCTTCACTATCTTCTTTCCAAATCTAACGAAATAACTAAGGCTTAGGTAAGTGGTCTATGATCTGCATAACGGGTATACAGACGTTGCGACCCTTCCATTCAACGCTGCTGAATTCGTATTTATACATAGAATAATTTAGTAAGACTACATCGTATATAGCCGCAAACGGCAGGAGCCAAATACTACGAACCAGAAATTTACGATACGTTAGCGTACATATTTGAGCATACATACTTATCAGCAAGATGGCTGCAATATCGACAACTATGAACAACAGCATTTGATGGCGTAATAGTGACGTGACATAGAGGATGAAGGGCACAACTAAAATCAGCAATTCTAAAACACTCACCAGGGCAGTGAATTCTAGCGACTGATGTAATTGCGGATATCGAGTGCGGATTGCGGTAGTGCGTTGATCGCTGAAACTCTTGACGCTCATAACACCGTGCTCGGTGTCGCTTTGTTGAAAGCTGTAGCCATCACCGTGGGTGGCAGCCCAGTGAGCAAATAGATGTTCGGGGGTCGCGGCGCGGGCACCCGCTTTAAAACAACCACTGGCCAGTAACGTCTCGCGGCGAATTAACCAAGCGGTACTCAGAACTGGGGGCCGATGTAACGAACGTCGGGGTAAAGCTAACTCCCAAGCATAGCGGCTTGGCTGTACCATTAACGATTCGAATTCAAACGGGCTTGGTGCCAAGTTCGCCGGGATGAAACTAATCATTGTCTTTTGTTTCTGCAGTAGCTCCTGCACCATAATTCCGAGCGTCTCTGGCTTGAATCGAGTGTCCACCCCACAAAACAGCACCAGCTCGCCGCTGGCGGCCGTGCTAAGTTGATCATAGGCGTAATTTTTGGCCAGCCAATGTGGCGGTACCGGACCGCCGGCTATAAACCTGACGCCGTCATGGGCAAAACCTTTGATAATTTCTGGCGTCCGTTTATTCTGCGAGCAGTCGTCCAGCACTATTATCTCTAGCTTGGGATACGTGCTCAGTATTAATGACTCAAGGCATTCGCTCAGATCATTGGTTTCATTGCGAGCTGGAATAAGTACTGATAGCGTGGGTAGTTCGCCAATAGATATTTCGCCAATCGTTGAGGGTCGGGTTTTACGCAGGTTGCGCTGCGTAGCGGCCGCTATCACTACGCTTCCCACGAGTATAACAATGAGCAGAGCTAAACTGCCGTACCGTACGGAACTGTCGGTTGCTGTTACAACTAACAGGATGGTGACTAATTGCACCGCCATCAACCATAAACTGGTGCGCCTGGTAACCGTGTATAAGTGGTCAGCTTGCCGACGCTGCAGTATTAAACGCGCTAGGTTGACGCCGCGGTAACCAGATAAGATGACGAACAACACGCTGTAGACGTTTACATAACTAGCGGCTGTTAGGATGCTAATTGGCATAAGCAGGCTTAGTGTAACGGCAGCCCACAGGCGTAGATGCCCTTTATTAGGAATCCAAAGGCCTAATTCTAGTAACAGTACTATAAGAGTAGCTATGAGCGCGTAGGGCATTACGATTACTATACCAAACATAACCGTAACCAGTACCGATAATGCCTTGACCACTGATGGCGCCTCTGCTATCCTTGACACATTGGCCTACAAATCGTTGTAGGCTTTTTGATTGGGACCAGTCTGAAACAGACGCTAAAATTAAAGGAGCTCCAGTGGCCGATACCAGTAATAAAAACGACGACGGAAAAACTCCCGTCACGTCGACTCGAAAGGTCAAAAATCCAGAGACTTTTCGCGAACGAGCCATAAAGGCTAGTGAACAAAGCCAACAGCCCGACCGCCGCAGCCGGATCCGTAGCGTTGCCGGCAAACCAGCCCGGCCGTTGGTAGGCGCTGCCCGCAAAGCCGGTCAGAACAAAGCAGTGCGCATCATAGCCACGCCACTTAGGTTATTGGGACTCATCTTGGTACCAAAGTATATTCGTAACAGCTACCGCGAGCTGAAACAAGTCCAGTGGCCCAACTGGCGCGAAAGTCGCCAATTAACCTTTGCCGTACTGGCCTTCGCATTCGTCTTTGGCGTCTTCGTAGCCGTATTAGATTATGGATTAGATAAACTATTTAGAGGAGTGTTACTAAAATAATGACGCAAAAACGATACGACACAACCAAGCAGTGGTACGCCATTCATACCTATAGCGGTTACGAAGAAAAAGTAGCCGAAAGCATCCGCCAACGCGCCGACTCACTAGACATGAGCGACAAGATTTATGAAGTGCTTGTGCCAAAAGAAAAGATGATAGAGATTAAGAACGGCAAGCGCCGCGTCGTCGAAAAGCGCATCTTCCAGGGCTACGTACTGGTACACATGAAGCTCAGCGAAGACGCTTGGTACATTGTCCGTAATACACCTGGTGTTACCGGCTTTGTTGGTAGCGGCACCGATCCTACGCCTATCGAAACCGACGAGATTGAAAAGATTCAGAAGCGCATGGGCCTCGAACAGCCCAAGCACAAGATTGACTTTAACGTCGGTGATGTCGTTAATATTATTGACGGACCGTTCAAGGGCTTCGATGGTAGCATTAGCGAAATTGACCCGCAAAAGGGCAAGCTTAAAGTGCTGGTCAACATGTTCGGTCGAGAAACACCGGTCGAGCTCGACAGCCTGCAAGTAAAACGGGTTTAGTACCCGCAAACTGTAAAAGTTACCTGCCTAACTGCTGGGTGCTCGCGGCAATACACCTTAATGTGCATATGGATCAGCGCACCCTTGTCAGAACAGCCAAACTAGGCTATAATCTCATCTGTTACGCACACGCCGGACTGCTTCCCGGCACTGCAAGTTTAAACAGAGACGTATTAAATCGTCCCGGAAATGTTAAGGAGGCCGCATGGCTAAAGTTGTTAAAGCTAATTTGAAGATGAAATTAAAAGCCGGTCAGGCTAGCGCTGCACCGCCTGTTGGTTCAACGCTTGGTCAATATGGCGTCAATATGATGGACTTCATAAACCCATTCAATGATCTGACACGCGACCAGCAGGGCGCTACCATAACTGCCCACATTACGGTTTACGATGACCGCACTATGGATTTTCGCGTAGTTGGTATGCCAACAGATGATCGCATTCGCGCCGAACTCGGTATTCAAAAAGGTTCTGGCAAGCCGAACACCGAAAAAATATCTAAAAAGCTAACGCAAGCTCAGCTAACGAAGATTGCTGAAGAAAAAGCCCACGATATGAACGCCGAAGACATCGAAGCCGTAAAAAAGATGGTCGCCGGTACCGCTCGTTCCATGGGCGTGGAAGTCGAGGCCTAGCAATAATGGCTTCAGACGAAATGCTAAAACGTTTCGATGAAGCACGTGCGCTTCGTTTTGCTGCTATGACGGCAGGTGTGCAAGCTCATGAACGATTTCTCGAGACCCCTCGGGAGGAGCGAATTGGCGATCCGGTTGATGATCCAGATTTCACAGCCGCACGTATCGCCCTTCGGGCAGCCGAATGCGAATTAGGTAGTTTAGATTACCCAGTAAATTCATAAATAATTAATTGTGGGAGGTCTTTGACCGCTACTACCACGAAGGAGAATCATTATGGCAGACGCCAAGAAGAAAACTACTAAGAAAACTGAAGCTGAAGCAGCTATTGCTGACAGCACCGATACTAGCGTAATCGCTGGTGACCTTATCATTGAAACTGAAACTGAAGCCGAGGCACCAGCTGAGAAAAAGTTAGCTAAAGCCGGTAAGCGTAGCGCCAAAGCTCTAGATGAAGCCGAAGCCAAGCAAGCTAAAGAGGAGCGCAAGGAAAGCGGCGAAGACGACGACAAGCCTCGTCAGCACGCTAATCCAACTCGATCTCGCCTAGCGCGCCGCGCTAAAGGCTTCCGCAAGAGTGCCGAACAATTAGAAATCGGTAAAGTGTACAGCATTGAAGAAGCAGTAGCGTTAGCTAAAAAAACTAGTCACGTCAAATTTGACGCTACAGTCGAGCTACACGTGAACTTAGGCGTTGACCCTCGTCACGCTGATCAAAACATTCGCGACAACCTAGTTTTACCCGCTGGCACTGGCAAGCACGTCCGTATCGCCGTCTTGACTGATGACGCCGCTACCGCCAAAGCCGCTGGCGCCGAACTCGCCGGTAACGATGAAGTATTAGCCGAGCTAGAAAAGGGCAACATGAACTTTGATATCCTGATTTCTACACCGGCTCTGATGGCTAAATTAGGTAAATACGCTCGGACGTTAGGTCCCCGCGGTCTTATGCCTAACCCTAAGAGTGGTACCGTTACGACTGACGTCAACAAAGCCGTAGCAGAAGCCAAGGCCGGACGCGTCGAGTACCGCGTCGACACGACCGGCATCGTTCACCTTGGAGTGGGCAAGGTCAGCTTTACCGAGACCCAGCTATTAGAAAACGTCTCGGCTGTACTCGCCAGCATTAAAGCTAACAAGCCGGCCAGTGTGAAAGGTAACTACTTCAAAGTAGCTCACCTCACCACCAGCATGGGTCCATCCATTACCGTCGATCTTTCGACAGTTAGCTAACTGCTAGCAATGATATAAAAACACCGCTGCTCAGTCAGCGGTGTTTTTATGTATACTAATTTAAATGTCTAATACACTACGCACTTTTAATAACGGGCTACTAATCTTTTTTGAAGGTATGGACGGCACTGGCAAGACCACGCAATTGCAATGTGCTGCCGATGCGCTTACTGCGCAGGGCTGGATGGTCAGGACGGCTCGTAGTCACGGCGGTTCGCCATTTGGTGAGGCTCTGCGAAAGGTATCGCTCGCGGCTATACGTCGGCCGGCCCTCAGTGACATGCACGTATCGTTGGCGATGCACGCTGCTTTATTAGAAGAAGTTATGCTGTGGCGTCAGGAAGGCGCCATTATACTTGTCGACCGAGGCCCCTTATCTATAGTCGCTTATCAGTGTTATGCCGATGGGGCGGACCCCAAACTAGTCTGGCCCGCGGTCAAAGCTGACTTAGCACAATTTAAACCAGACGCCACGATCATCTATGACGCGTCGGTGGCCACGGCTATGGAGCGAGCGCGACATAAGTCGCATGGCGGCAGCGATTACTTCGAGTCTAAAGGTGTAAGCTATTTTGAACGCGTTAAAGCGGGATTCTTAGCCGCTGCGGAGCGGTTCGACTGTGTTGTTATCAGCAGCGAGGCAGCCGACATTGACCAAGTAGCCGCCCGTACGCAAGCCACTATACACGACGTGTTGAACGTTGAATCAGCTCAAGCATAAGCCCATTAACATCTATTTGCGTAAAATTCACATTGTTATTGTACTTGCCTGAACAGCGGCGTCTGCTTACAATAGAGAAAACTGTTGAGGAGTACCAGTGGCTGTTTATAGCAATATTCAAATTCGGGAAGCAATTGAACAGGACCACATAGTCTGTCACCCATATAATCCAAAACACGTCAGCCACGCCAGTCTGGATGTTACGCTTGGATACTATTACTACCGCACGGAAAAGATGCATGATCGCACTATCTATAATCCTTTCGATAGGGAAGATGTCGAGCGATATTTTGATGGACCCTACAAAGCTATGCCGCACGGCGAGTGGTGCGCTTTAAACGGTTTCAAACCGGTTGCCAACATACCACTCGACCACCCCGTAATCAGTCTGAAACCGGGCGAACGAATTTTAGCCCACACCCATGAGTTCTTTGGTATCCGGCCGCCGGGCGCTTGCGAGGTCCGAAGTCGCTCAAGCTGGGGACGTAATGGTATAGCCGTTTGCTTCGATGCGGGCTGGATAGACCCGGGTTATATCAACCGTTTGACGTTAGAGGTGTTCAACCTTAATGAGCGCGAGACAGTCTTACTACCCGTTGGTGAGCGCTTTGCGCAGATAATCTTCCATGAAACTGGTGCCGTTGATGGCAACTACGGCGCTGGTCGTGACAACAGCTTCAGCGGTAAGTACCAACAGGGCACCGACTTAGACACGATCATAAAGACCTGGTCACCCGATATGATGCTACCCAAAGCCTACAAAGACCAGCGTGAACTGCCGGTTAAATTAATCGGGAGTCAATATGAATAGGGGCAAATATATTGTCGTAGAAGGACCGGAAGGCGTCGGTAAGACGACTCAACTTAACTTACTTGCTGCGCGTTTGCAAGCCGCCGGATTGCCGGTGCGCACCTTACGCGAGCCCGATAGCCAGAGCGACCTTACGGCCCGCGCCATCCGCCAGCTTACGCAGGATCCCCGCTACCCCATGAACACCCGTACCGAGGTGTTATTATATAACGCCGCCCGTTCACAATCATTACAAGTTATAAAACACAGCGTAGAGCAGGGCGTTTTCTGCCTCGTAGACCGAAATTACTTAACAACGCTGGCTATCCAGTACTATGGTCGAGGCGACGTGCCTGACTACCAAACAATCACTAGCATCATCAACTTTGCCGTTGGCGATGTCGAGCCCGATCTTTGCATAGTCATGGATGCGCCGGCCGCCACCTTACGGGAGCGCGCCGTTCACCGGGGAGCCGGCGAACGTTTCGATAATCTCGATGAGACCTTCTTAGAACGCGTCCGCGCGGGATACTTATGGGAGGCGCAGCAACGACAATATCCGGTTGTGTATGCATCAGACAATCCGGAAGCCGTATCTAACCAAATATGGACACTCGTATCAGAAACGTTAGCGCAACGAACACCAGCCGCCGCCAGTGTTAGCACACCTGTGTCTGTAGCCGATATCCTGCATAAAAAAACTGCGCCAGATCATGAACCACCGCTAAAAATTGATCTTCCAAATGTCGCTGATACACCTTTGAAAGCACCTGCCGAAGCTGCTCCTGACGACAATACGCCGTTTGTAAAAAAGAATAAAAA
>JACMNI010000037.1 GCA_014378615.1 Candidatus Saccharimonadota bacterium
GCCTTGTGGGGCGACGCGACGCGCAACCAAGCCTTAGCCCGGACGGGTAAATGGCTACTCGCGAACGAAGCCAATACAGCGCAAAAAGCCTGGCGAATAGGTGATACTAGTGACGCTGCACTTGCTAACTACACTAGTCCCGTCGCATCATTAAACTTTAGTGGTAAACGAACCTACACTACATTCTTTAGCGACGAGGCTAGCGCCAAATTAGGCATCCAATTAATTCCGATGGATCCTAGTATGGCCGGCTTTAAACAGGATAAAGATACTATCACAAAGTCGGTACTGTCCACTATAAAAAACGATAACTACAATGTGCCGCTCGGCGACTACGTGCTGATGTACTCCAGCTTGAATAATCCTGAGGCAGCCTTAGCGTCGGCGAGCAAGCAGACCAGTATAGATGACGGGAATTCCAAGACATATATGTTGGCCTGGATATATGCCCAGCAGACACCCTGAAGTAACTAGATTGTATCGAACAAAGTACTTATGTTAAAATGCCGATAAATCAACTTTTATATAACAGAAATAAAATAGTAAAAAAATGAAAGCATCGCTTGGCTTAAATGCCATCATTCCAATCGTTAAAAATAATATTAAACTGATACCGCTGGTATTAGTCATAATAATTACCAGCCTTATAGGCATCAAGACCCAGCTGTTCTCTAATGCAAATAGCTGCTCCGGTATCGGCGTGCCAGCAGGCTCAGATGTACAAGCTGCAGTTAATGCTAACCCAGATGGCACTACTTTTTGTCTTGGGGGTGGAACGCACCGACTACAGTCTGTTAGCCCCAAGAATGGGCAAAAGTTCGTCGGTCAGGGCCAAGGAGTAACGGTACTTTCTGGCGCTAGCTTGCTGTCTAGCTTTATTCGCGAAGGTAATTATTATGTTGCCACCGGCCAAACCCAGCAGGGCCAGCAAATCGGTGAGTGTCAAACGCAGTTTCCGCGCTGTGCGTATCCGGAAGACTTGTTCATGAATGACAAGCCATTGCAGCATGTACCAACGTTAGCCGAAGTAGCCCCCGGCAAATGGTTCTTTAACTATGACACAGATAAAATTTACTTTATCGACGACCCGGCCGGCAAAACGGTCGAAACAAGTGTAAATCGCCTTGCATTTAGTGGTAACGTCAGCAATGTTTCCATCAGTGACCTGACGATCGAAAAGTATGCCTCACCCGCTCAAGTGGGCGCTGTACACATCGGTCAATTTAATAACACCGCAGCCGTCGGTTGGATTATCGACTCAGTTACTTTACGCCTAAATCATGGTGTTGGACTTATGATGGCTGGTGGCAGCAATCATATATTGCGTAACTCTCGCTCCCTCAACAATGGTCAGTTAGGTTTGGGTGGTGCGGCTACCAACATGCTAGTAGAATATAACGAAATCGCTTATAACAACGCCAATAACTGGTTCAACCCTGGCTGGGAAGCCGGTGGTACAAAATGGGCATTCTCTGATGGCCTGACGGTCCGTAATAACCACTCACACCATAACCATGGTCCGGGCCTATGGACCGACATAGATAATATCCGTACTGTCTACGAGTACAACTTAGTTGAAGATAATGACCAAATGGGCATTTTCCACGAAATTAGTTACGACGCCAAAATACGTAACAATGTTGTCAGACGCAATGGTCTAGTTTCGCCGATTGGTTGGCTATATTCTTCAGGAATCCTTATATCTTCGTCATCAAATACCGAGGTTAATAACAATCATGTCGAAGGCAACTATAACGGCATTACAACCCTGCAGCAAAATCGCGGCACTGGTAAATATGGGCCACGCGACGTCCGCAATATATCGATGCACGATAATATAGTAATCGGTTCAGGAACAAGTGGCGCAGCCCAGGATATAGGCGATGCTTCGTTTTTCACGGCCCGAAATATAACCTTTCAAGCTAATAAGTATTTCGGTAACCATACTTGGTCTTGGAATAACGGCACGGTAAGTTGGTCTAACTGGCAGTCCTACGGGCAGGATACCGCTGGAAGCTTCTCGGCCACTGGTACACCACCTGCGGCTCCCGTCTTAACCGTGGGCCCTCAGGCAACTGCTACGCCTATTCCCGCGGCTGATATTACGCCGCCTACGACGTCTTTAACTAATCCAGCTAATGGTGCAACAATCAGCGGCAGCGTATCCGTAACCGCTACTGCAACCGATAATGTTAGCGTCACATCACTTGAATATCTACTGGACGGTGTCATCAAAGGCACTGGAGCTACCCATACACTAAATACGACGACGATCGCTAATGGGGCACACACCATCCAGTTCAAGGCCTATGACGCAGCTGGTAACATCGGGGCTTCGCCTGTGGTTAGTGTTACCGTCAATAATCAAACTGCCGCATCAGTTAACCAGACGCCATTTGCCGGCGCAGTAGCTATACCAGGCCAAATTGAGGCCGAGAATTATGACCAGGGCGGGGAAACAATCGCCTATCACGATGCCGATGTAACTAATAATGGTAATAGCTATCGAAATGACGGCGTGGATGTATCGTCGGCTTTTGAGGGTGGCTATAAGGTTGGCTGGACAAAACCAGGTGAATGGTTAGAATATTCGGTTAACGTAACTACTGCGGGAAGCTATCAGTTCCAAGCAAGAGTGTCTAACAGCGCTGTGGGCGGTGCTCTCCATGCCGAGGTAGATGGTAGTAATGTCACGGGTGCGCTGGTTGTTCCAAATACCGGTGGCTACGACGCCTTTACCACTATTACCAAAGACAGTATAAATTTGAATGCCGGGCAGCATATAGTACGCATATATTTTGACACTGCCTCGGCCACAGGTTTCCTCGGTGACTTTAACTGGTTCGGATTTATGTTACCAACCGCACCGCCGGCTCCCGTAGCTGCGACGGCTGATACTGCCGCACCAACTATCCCGGGGAATCTCCGGGCGACATTAGCTAGCGGTGGTCGTACGGTCAGCTTAACCTGGAATGCCAGCTCAGACAATAAAGGCGTCAGCGGCTATTACATATATCGGAACAATGTAAAAATAGTGGCCGTTACTGGTGGAGTCACAAGCTACAGAGATGCCGCCGTTGATAAAAACGTACCATACACCTACACCGTTGCCGCCTACGACGCCGCTTACAATGTGAGTGGGCAATCGACAAGTGTTTCGGCGCGGCCTACTAAGTAGCTAGAGGCCTAAGTGGAGATTAACGCCGAGTAATAGGAGTGGCCATAACACCACCGCCAGAGCCGCTGATAATAAGTTTTCTATAGAGCCAAGTGCCACTAGATAGCCCCTATTGCTAGCCACAATGATGCCGATAATTATGTAAATCATAAAGCCTAGAGAGTTTCGTTTCATGATCAACCTTTACTGTGAAGTTTAGTATTGTTACTATTATGCTTCCAAGCAGTGTTAAGCACAATCAGTTTTTGATTATCGGTATGCTAGCGCGAATCTCTAGAGCCTTCAAAAACAGCATCGCGCACAATCTGCCTGGCTATAAGTGGCGCTTCACCGTCGTGTAAGTCTGTGAAGAGTAGCGCTTCGGCTGGTTTGGCGACCTGTAGGGCATGCATCAGTCTTGTGTGAATACCTCCGGCAACCTGACGCGCTACATCAAGACCGCCGGTACGCTGTTCCGGTATACCAAATCCCGCAATCCTGCCGACCTGGGCCGCGAACTGTCTACCATCTTCGGCGTCTCGGAACTCTACGCCTACCACGATCTAGTCTCCCGATTCCGGGTAAAAATCTTTCAGTTCAACAATATGCATGAGCTATTTGTAGTGTATAGGTTATGCCAGGAATGACTAAGAATTTTGATATACCTATATTGTTGCATATGAAGTGTTTTCATTTATGGAACCTTGCTATAAACATGCCCATTGAAGGTACGTATTTATCTGGCGAAGCTTTAAAGTCTTTCATTAATTCAGTAGCAGCTATCCATTTGACCGCCTCAACTTCATCTTGCTGTAGCGTAAATGCTTCTAGTGGTAGATCGACCGTTGCCGCAAATATACATATAAATTGCTTGCGCGGGCTATTCTGATATATTTTGGTGACTCGTCGCGGCAGCACATCGCAAAGGCCTATCTCCTCATCCATTTCTTTTACGATATTCGATTCGTACGTTTCACCCTCGTCAATCGTGCCAGACACCGCTGGCCCCCAGAGGCCTGGATCTTTATCTTTAGTCAGCTTGCGCTGTGCAATAAGAATTTGACCTCGGGTATTAGTTAGCCAAAGGGAAGAGGAGCGGTATATGTCGGTCGCTAGATCTACGTGGGCGCGATACTTATGTCCAATTAGGTTATCGACTTCATCGACAATTTGAATTTGGGGCTTATCCATTATCTTTAGCATATCAAAAATCACATATTTCTACTTTGGTTGAGCCACGCTCCTCGGGTTAATAAATATCCGAAGCTTAGCGCGCAGAGCACCTCGGCTGTAAATAGCATATGGATAATGTCTGTACTGGTAATACAGCCTAACAAAAAGCCGACCATAAAAATTATTAACGCTATCTTCGCACGTACATCGTGCCTGGTAATTTTGCGCAGTTTAAATACTACCAGCAGCATAGCGAAGAGTAGAACTACGGCCGAAAGCTCGTGTAAGGCACGCTGACTAGTATTTTGCTTATAGGTAAAGGTCGATACAAGTACAAATAAATATGAAAGTGCGAGCCAGTAAAGACTGCTACTAAAACCGACACTGCGACCAAGTTTGATGGCAGCCACTAACGAGCCCAGGGCCGCGGAGCCGAAACCTAGTATAAACAAGGCGCTCGTTTGAGCTTCGGTGCCGTAATTACTAATACCCCCTTGGTTGCTGTCCAAAAAATAGTGTGGAATTAATATGAAGCAGCCTAATAGGCACAGACCAAAAATTAATTGGCTCACTCCAAGATATTGATAGGCTTTGAATCTCATTACATAATAGTAGCAAATTACTGCAACGACGTTGATGTATAGTCCGTTAGAGGGCTACAATACAAATTATGTGTAGAAGCATATAGCCGCTGTATAATTTTGACCCGCCAGCCACGAATGACGAAATTCGCGCTGCACTACAGATACTTACGTTAAGCAGTAATAGCTTTCGTCCGCCTGAATTAATGAATCAGCGCACGACTTTACTGAATTTATGATGCTAGTTCTTGATAACAATTAACATCATTAACGCAGTAATTATGGGTATGACATGAGATAATTAAGCCTTGAACACAAGTCATAATATTACCAGATTACCCACAGCAAAAAAGGTGGTTATCGTGGGCGCAGGCCAAGCTGGGCTGGCTGCCGGCTACTACTTAAAAAAGAGCGGCCTGCCGTTTATAATTCTTGACTCTAAATCGAATGTTGGCGATTCCTGGCGACAGCGGTGGGATAGCCTGGAATTATTTACTCCTCGACCATTTGCGGCTCTACCTGGACTGAAAGTCGGTAAAAAATATGCCTACTATCCTAATAAAAACGAGATTGCAGATTACCTGGAAAGGTATGCCGACGCTAACAAGCTACCAATTATGGCAAATACCGAAGTCTTGAGTATCACTAGTTTGAGCGCAAAGTATGTAGTGAAGACGACGGACAGCCAAGTGGTGGCCGATCAGATTATTATTGCTACCGGGCCTTATAACAAAGCGTATATTCCCGATTTCGCCAGTGAGTTAAGGCCTAAAGTCCAGCAGCTACATTCGTCGCAGTATAAAAATCCTGTTTTGATAAACAAGGCACGCGTGGCGATTGTTGGCGGTGGCAACTCGGCCACGCAGTTAGCCGAAGAACTACACGCTGCCGGTAAAGAAGTGACGTTGATAAGTGCGCAAATGCCGTGGTTCCTACCCAAGACAATACTGGGGATCAGTTCATATTGGTGGTTCTATTTATCTGGTGTATTGCATGCCGGGGCCAATACGTGGATTTCCAAGTACGTTCAAAAAAAAGGTGACGGTATCATTGGCAAAAATGCACTAAAACTCATAAAAAACGGATCTATAAAACATGTGGCTGCGCGAGTGACAGGTGCTGAATCGGCCGCACTAAAACTGGGAAATGGCGAAGCTATTGCGGTTGACTGCGTGATCTGGGCAACGGGTTTCACTCCCAATTACGAATGGCTCGAAATAGCAGGTACGCTGGACGCTAAGGGCCAGCCAATACATCACGAGGGAATATCACCGGTTGCGGGTGTTTACTGGGTAGGATTGCCCTGGCAAACGAGGATGAACTCGGGAATAATAAATGGCGTTGGGCAAGACGCAAAACTTATCGTAAACCATATCAAGTATGTTAAAGATCAATCGAAAGGGTTAATGGTCATGGATGAGACTAAAGATAAAATCAAAAGCGGGGCAGTGGTGCTGCTAGATGTACGTAGTGAAGATGAATGGCGCGAGTCGCACGCCTTCAGCGCATTGCATATCCCACTCGACGATCTGGCCGCCAACTGCAAGACTAAAATCAGTCTAAACCAACAGGTTTACATTTATTGTGCTTCTGGTAAACGTGCGAGTGTTGCTAAGTCTCTGCTTGATAGTGCCGGTTACAGTACCGTAAATATAGGCGGACTAGCAGACTGGGTACGCGCCGGCGGCGACTTAGATTCACCGACTGAGTAAAATTAACGTCTCACAGCTAGAAAATCCTTATGCTTGGCTAGGGTTGCTCGTGCAATGTGCCGCAGGCCGGGAGGCGCACGTTAATCTGTGCGCCGTGCTGCGCCGGGCAGCAGACTAACGACCGAACCTGTTCTGGTAATCATATCTCTAAACCAAATAAAATGACCTACTTTCGCAGGTCATTTTATTTGGCTGGAGATGAGGTTCTGGAGTCGAACTTTTACTGAGGTCGCAAACTTCGATATTTCAGAGTTAAATTCTATCTATGATAATAGTCATCTCAGCTCCAAGAATAAGCTGTCGGAAATAGGCAATTCCGATGAGTAGGCGTTAAGCGCAGAGCCCAGTACCAGTAATTCTGATTACTACAGCGTGGTTGTCGCAGAAACCGGAACAGCGGACTGTTTGGACACTGCTAGCCGCTGGAACGCTAATCAAAATCCTACTGTTATGGGCAGGTAAGTCAGGATCTGATCGCCGACTAAAGATGTGACTTTCTTAAGTCTTGGAATTTAGGCTTGAACTTCAATTGTCTAACAGTTTACTAGTAAATACTATTGATTCAGCGATCAACAGCTGTAGCGCAGCATATTCCTGTTTGGTTTGAGCTAGGTCTAAGTATTTATAGTAGGCAAACTTGCGTTCCTTCAGAACAAGTGGCGGCATGAGCCCCACCTGTAATGCCTGCGCCAGCATCAACAAGCGTCCGGTTCGTCCGTTACCATCACTAAACGGATGAATTTGTTCGAAGCGAGCATGCGTTTCTGCTAGTAGCGCGACGGTATCATTAGTTGGCGTATTTAGTTCATGGGTAAGTTGAGCGACTAGGTCCGGAATCTTAGCCCAATTGGCGAGCGGCACATGCGCACCCATGATTCGAACAGCATGCGTTCGGTACTGTCCGGCGTCGCCTATAATACCGTTCATGAGTCGGAGGTGTATGTTCAAAATTAGCGCTTCGTCTAACGCGAACTGCTTGCCTTTTCTGGCTAGTTCGTCCAGCAGCCAATAGAGTGCTGCTTGGTGGTTGCGGGCTTCAGTTTGCTCGACAGCTGTGCGGTTAGATAACACTTTATGGTCGAATATGACGTCCTCGACATCAGACAGCGTCATGGTGCTACCTTCAATAGTATTAGTGTGGTAGGTCAAGTGTAGCGCCAACTTCTCACGTGCGTTAGTGTCACTAATCAAGCGCTCGGCGGTCATTACATGAGCTGTGGTTGCTTGCTTAGCATTACTAAGGTCGGAATCAGCAACCGTGTCAACGCCGACAATCTCGAAGTATAGACGCTCAATAGCGCATTGTGCTTTTACGCGCGGAACCGAGCGCTTATTGACCCACGAGTTTAGCGTCACGAATGAAACGCTGAGATTGCGCGCTAACTGCTCCTGTGACCAGCCCGAGGCTTTGAGGATAGATTGTAGCTGTACTCGATAATCCATAACTTAATAAGTATAACATAAACTATATAAAGTTAACAGATGTCTTCGTCATTTTAGCCTGAGTCCACAGATCTTCTAGTTTAGTATGGGTAGCTTTAGAAGTCTTTTATACTACTTATGCTTGGCTAGGGATGAGGGATAGCGCATGTTAATCCAGGCGCCAGCTCTGCCGGGGCCTGCGACTAACGATCGAACCGTTCGGGTAATCCGGCTCAGAGCCATATAAAAAAACCTACGTGCGCAGGTCTTTTTACATGGCTGCCCTTAGTGGACGTACTTCGCAACTTTTCGCTTGATGAAATGAAGATTATAATAACAAATAGCTGAATATTGTCTTTAGTAATTAATTACCCCGGTAGTGCTTTTTGACGTACTTTATGTATTCTGGCTTTTTCGATATACCGGACAGCTTCATAATAAATATTGGCGATAGAAAAAATGTTAGGATACTGCAGATGAGACTAAGCCATAATCCTGTAGCAGATTTGATCATTAGAGTAGGTATTAATAGCGCAACAATTATAGAAAACAGCCAGATTACAGATAAATAATGAGCATTTCGACTCAAATTTAATTCTTTGAGAAATTGGTAAAACCACCGTTTTTCTGGATCGAAATATCCTTGTCTGAACGTAGCAAAGATAAGCATCGCTATTTTAAAATCATATGCGTATTCTGTTTTTAAAAGGTTTTTCTGCATATGTATGTATATTAGCAGATTATATACTGCATATGCTTAGCTGCCCTTAGTAGACGTACTTCGCAAAATTCTTTCAAGAAAGTGGGATTTGCCGGGAGCGATACTCATGGATTGTTGAGCCTGCGTTTTGAGCATCCATACCTCTCGAAAACCCACGCTCAAAACCATCTCGCGCAGCTCTACTGAAATGAATTTGCTGCAAAAGTTCTATGCCTATTTGTTCAGTATCTTCTTGAGTTTCCCCGTTAGTTAATAAAATATCTGCAGCTAATCCGCCGAGCATTACGACTGATCGGAGATGGATACTACGTATTTCAGTATTTTGTACTAAATTACCAAGATGACTGTGATGCAGATAAAGTTCATCCAGCGCATTAACCGTAAGGTTAACTTTGCCTGGCGTAAGTGGTAAAGAATCAAAACTGAGCACTTTTTAGTCCTTTCAAGTATATTGTATAGAAGTAATAACATAGAATTGCAACTAAATCAAAAGAGCCACGCACGTGACCCTAATAAGCATAAGCTTCATGGCCAGGGATGAGGGATAGGGCACGACTGCAGCCATGCTCGGAGCAAGCTCCTGCGCGTGGCTTTGCCGACCGATCCCCCGAACTGGCTCGCTTTGCTCACGGATCGGCGGTTCAAGTCCTACTCATTGCATATTAAAAGCACCGACGATGCCGGTGCTTTTAATATGGCTGAGGATATGGTTCTGGAGTCGAACTTTTACAGAGGTCGCAAACTTCGAAATTTCAGAGTTAAATTCTATATATGATGATAGCCATTTAAGCTCCGAGAATAAGCAGCCGCAAGTAGGCAATCCCGATGAGTAGGCGCTTATCGCCAAGCCCAATGCCAGTAATCTTCATTACCGCAGCATGGTTGTCGCAGGAACCCGAACAGCGGGCTCTTTGGATGCTGCGTGTCGCTGAAATGGCTATTTTAATCCTACTGTCATGGGCGACTGTTAAGCTGGCACTAAGAGTACGTAGTAGGAGTCGCTTAAAAGAATCAGGGATAGACTTGGTAGATACGATGGATGGCCTTAAGTTTGAGCATTACATCAAACTACTTCTTGAGCGAAAAGGATTCTATGGTGTCAAGCTGACGGAGCGATTCGATCTGGGCGTTGACGTCATAGCCACTAAAGATAACGTCACGTGGGGCATTCAGGTTAAGCGCTATTCAGGAATGGTTAGAGCGAATGCAGTTAGGCAGGCGGTAACCGCCTTAAATTACTACAAATGTGATCGAGCGATGGTCATTAGTAATAGCTTCTATTCGAAACCAGCTAAGCAACTAGCTGCCTCAAATGGCTGTTTATTAAGTACGCTTAATTACCCAGAATGTCAGTCGAGCTGACTTTGAGGGCCTTGGCTAGTTTTACGATAGTTTCGGCGGAGGGCATTGATTCTCCTCGTTCGAGGCGGGCGTAATAGTTGGAGCTGACGCCAGCAAGATTCGCAATTTCAAGCTGGCTTAGCTGAATATTCTCACGATGAGTCTTTAGCCGCCGGGCAATCTTTTTTTGTAGGTCATTAGTCATTAATCAGCATTATACACTGTTTAACAGGGAGCGATTTACTGAAATCTTCGCACGTCCGCCTGTTGTAGTATATATAACGGACCTACTACTGTACTGAATCTCAAAAAGATGGTATCAAATTGTTTATGCTATTTACAAATATTTGGAATATTTCTAAATATTATGGTACAC
>JACMNI010000038.1 GCA_014378615.1 Candidatus Saccharimonadota bacterium
CTACCACACTTGCATTTTCGTCCCCTACGACGACGCCTGTTTTTACGGTTCCAAATGCGATGCCGAAGTTATGTGTTCTACTGTTTAGGGCCTTATTGGGTCATATAAGGTAGCTTAAAGCTGCCAGTTTAAGTTTGTGTATTTGCGTAGAGGTAACTTTTGTAAAATGATTATCGAGTGCTGCTCTTAATTACTTCATTATTCATACGAGTTCAATATATCCATGGGTATAACCCCCATGAATAATCAAATTATGAAAACCTGCGTAGGAGGCTATTGATAGCTAGTTCTAAGTTTTTGAGCCGCTTTAGCAATTGATTCTTGGTCGGCTCTAGCTCTGTTAAGTGCACCATTAACTGCCCGCTTGGCGTGCTTAGACGGCTGAGGCGAAACGACGTCTCTAATGCCAACTTTTTTCTTATTCCCACCAATTTTGAATAGTTTATTCATTTATACGATTATAGCACTTTCTAAATATTCTCGAGTCCGTATATCCGGCAAATAATCGAATATATCCTCTACATTTTCATAAGTTACTCCAGCTAAATTGCTTGAGTCTTTAAGTATTAAACTTATAATAACATCTTGCTTATCATTCTGCAATTCTTTTATATTAGTGATGATATTAAAGTAAGAATTAATAAACCCTTCTTTAGATATTTTCCTGAGCTCAATGACTTCGCGGTCTTTAGTAAAACTCCAAGCAATTACCGGATCTTGATAAATTACGTAGACTTTTACAGTGTAGCTCTTCTTGCGGGCTCTTCTGATATTCTCTAAAGCTTTAGAGTGTCCGAACGTGCCATCAAATATGAAGTCTTTCTTTAATCGAAGCGCTTTATCATATATTCGGTCTAGGATTATGGTAGCCGCCTCCCTAAACGCATGCGCCACCGCGGGTTGATACCCTTCGATGGTTTCTGCTATTTCGTCCATATCTATACGTAAGGGCGATTCTATAAGCTCTCGCATTAACTGTTTTGTAAACTCTGTTTTGCCCGCTCCGGGGACTCCCGCCATAAAAATGCCAATCGGTGGGACTGACCCAGTGTAATTGGTACGCTTAAAAAATCGGTTTACTATCTCACTCTTATGTTCTCTTGCCCATATAGCAGGTGTCATTTACGAATAGTAGCACGAGAAGCATACTCGCCCATAGCAAGATATTGGTTCCAAGAATATCCAGTCGTGTCTACCATTCCACTTATGCTTATCTGGTGCCGTTACCAAGCAAGATTACTCGGCCGCACATACCGCCTACTTTAGTCGTTCATAAAATCGTATACAGCTTGCGCTAGATCTTTAATGTTCGAAAAGTTAGAGCCGCTCGACATTATAACTAGGGCATACGTGCTTGTGGGCCCATACACAATTCCTACGTCGTGCGTGTAGTTATCGAGGAAACCTACTTTGTCAGCTACTGGCGCTCCTTGTGATCCGGCTGGAATACCCATTCGGTAGATTTGACGCTTCATATATCCTATTAAGTTGCTGGTATTAGTACTGTTTGTTAATGATCCCGCAGACAGCTGGACTAAGAACTTTGCTTGTTCTTTTGCGTTCACCATTTTATCGCCGCTCACGTTACCGTTAGAGTCATAATTATTAAGTTTTATGCCTTCAAATCCTGAAGCTGCTATTATTTGATCCGCTTTAGCCCAACCAATATAACGTCCTAAAGCCACGGCACAGTCGTTATCTGAATTTACAATCATGACCTCGATACATTGTTCGATACTGCGGCCATTGGGCAAATTTGGTTTATCGCCAAGGTTTATGGCGCCTCCATCGGCCTGCTTATATACAACAAAGGCCAGAAATATCTTATATGTACTAGCCATGACGGTTTGTTGAGAAACGCTATACGAAGCTTCTCTGCCTCTACCATTCAATTCACGAATCGCTACTTGATACTTCCCGCCGTGCCCGGCTATCCAGGCGTCTAATTTTGCCTGTAATTGCGCGCTTGAACGGGTATAAGTTCTTGTCGCTACGACAGTAGATGGAATAACCGTCGCTGCTAGGGCAAGCGTGTCTGCGGTCGGGTTCTCGATCCACTTACTAATTTGGCCTTTTATTACAGGTTCATCAAGCGCGCGGCCGGAAGGGCCTGTGTTGCGGGCTGTTTCTACATCATCTACATAAGAAATTTGCGTTATACCTGCCGCCGTATTATATTCTTTAGCCCAGCTCTGCAAAGTTTGCTCAGCTTTCGAAGCATCAAAAATAAGCTTATACTCTTTCGAATCCGTATTGAGCTCGGTCTTCAGCCACTTTTTGAGTTCATCGGCAGAAACTGTCTTGGTTATAGACCCAAACGAGACAGTCAGCGGTTTTTCGGTCTTTTTCTCAAACTCTTTCTTCAAGGTTAGTACTTCCTCCTCTGTTATCTGAGCAGGAACTAACTTGGCGGTTAATTTGATCGGTTCATTGTTAAACGGGTTAGCTGTATTCATTTGGCGTTCGATGGAACTCGAAGCGTACTGTACTCCCGGCACATCTTTGAATATCGCAAACTTTCCATCTTGTATCGCGGCACGGGCATCGGCCGGCGCTTTGGTATAGCTCTGACTGATTTTTGTAGCAAATGTATGAATAGCGGCCTTATCTCGCTTGATGGACAGGTTTAACTCTTTTGTTGTCATCAGTTTGTACAGGGGAGCAAATGGAATAAATCGATCTTTTAAAGATACCGTCGGCAACTCCTCCACTAGGGCGTCAACTTGAGGCAGAATACCGACTTGCGAAGCTAGGAAGACTTGGTCTTTACCATTTATACTGACGGTTAAGTTTTTAGTGCTAGATTTGAGGTATGCTTCTGCCTGGCCGATTTGTTGCCCGCCTACGTTCAGTGACCCGACTGTAGTTTTAGGCATTACACGTCCGCCAGGCACGGCTAACTGGGCCAGCAAAAAAAGTAGAAACGCACAAACAGCTACTAGTTTTCGGTTGACTCGGAATTTAATAGGCAAAATTTTCATGCAATCTTAATTATACCTGCCGCGGCTACATCGATTGCCTAAATACCTTTCGACACGTGCCTTCCATTACGCTTTCTTTAAATAGTAGGCGACAAGCAAGTTTTAAATACCATAGCTTGGAGGTCGGAAACGTTGAAGGGCTTGGCTAAAAAATAGAGTGCATCAACGCCTTTAGACTCGGCAATAAAAATATTCTTGAATGTATCGTCTACCGTCAGCATGATGATTTTGGTTTTGGCTATTAATTTATTTCGCTTCATTATGTCTATGAAATCGAAGCCGTTTTTGTTGGGCATGTGAAGATCGAGGATAACGAGGTCGGGCTGCACCTTCTCGACTTGCCTGATCCCTGAAGCCACCGACGAGCTCTCTATAATTTTAATATCCATAAAATCCTGCTCTTCTAAAGCCAGTCGAACCGAATGTCTAATAACACTTTCATCATCAACTATCAGTACCGTGGCTTTAGGATTATTAGGAACATCCGCCTGCTTCGTTATGGGGCGCGAAATTTCGTAATCGTTATTTAAGCGGCTGGCCACAATTTCTAGCATGTGGTCCATTTGGAACGGTTTAGATATATAGTCATCGGCGCCGGCGTTTCTGGCTATACGCTCAATGTCTTTGGTGGCTGACATCATTACTATCGGTACGTGCTGCGTCTCCGCGTGGCCCTTTAACAGCTTGCATACGTCCCGTCCATCAATACCAGACATCGAAACATCGAGCAGTAGCAAGTCAGGATATGGCGGCTGCATGTTTTGCGCTATGAGACCGTCTTCGGTAGTTTCAACCTCATAGCCGGCGTCCTCGAGCATAATTGTAAGCGAATCGAGGATAGCGGGATTATCGTCCGCTATTAATAGCTTGCTCAAGTTACAATCTTTGGTTTGGCTGTTACTTCAGGGGTGGCGATAGGCAGCGAGAAACAAAAAGTCGATCCTACGTTCTTCTTACTGTCGACCCAAATGTGACCTTTGTGGCGCTTAATAATTTCAGAAGAAATGTATAGACCCAGACCGAGGCCGGGATACGTGTTCTGATCCGATCCACTTACCCGGTAAAACCGTTCAAATACTTTGGCCTGATCATCCTTAGTCAAGCCAAGCCCGTAGTCCTGAACCGCTAGCGTTACCTTGGCATTCTCGACGTACGTTTTTATAATAATATTATCGGCTTGCGGCGAGTATTTAATAGCGTTCGTTATGAAGTTAACAATAACCTGGCTCAAACGATCATGATCGCCGCGGATAGTCACCGGAGATTGCAGCGCCGTGTCAATCCGATGGTTGGCAGTCGTCCGTTGGATATCTTCAACAGTTTCGTTGACCAACTCATTAAAATCAAAATTACTTTCGTTGAACTGAATGCGACCGGCTTCAATTTTAGTAACATCCAATAAGTCGCCAATGAGGCTAGTCAGTTTGTCGAGCTGCAAATCCATCTTTTCGGCGAGTTCCACCGACTTCAAATCGTTAATTTTGCGAAAGCGTTGGCCAAGAATCTGAGCATAGGCCTTAACACTTGTGATGGGAGTTTTTAGTTCATGGGACGCGATGCTAATAAACTCGTCTTTTTGTTCTTCCAGTTGTTTTCGTTCCGTAATGTCCTCAATGGCCAGCAAAATTAAAGAGGTTTTGTTTGGCCCCTGCTTAAGAGTTCGAGCATTGAGCAACATTGTCTTTTGCCCAATATCTTTAAAATCGTGCTCGACCACAAAGTCCTCAATAGTGTTCTTTTCCGGCAGGATTTCTTCGAGCAATATTCGTAGTTTCGGAATATTCCATTGGCGGTTACCTAAGTCATACAGGAGTCGGTTTTCGGTATCGTTGGGGGCTACCTTAAAGGCACTATAGAACGCCTCATTGGCCGATATAATTCTAAGATCTTGGTTTAAGACTAATAGCGGACCGCGCACCGTTCTAATGATGGCATCGGCGTAATCACGGGTAATCGTGACCTCTTCATTGGTAGCATTCAGCTCACTAATAATTTCATTAGTGTATTCCTGCGTCAGCGTCACGGCTTCTTTGAGTTTAATTATTTTTTCTTGACGAGAAGTGGGCCCAGACAGATCGGGTATTGAGGCACCCTTTAACGATGAAGGCGACGGTTCGGTATGCGCTTGTTCGCCCATAACCTGGCGTAAATCGCGACCGCCAACAGTAAGTGTACTTTTGCGCCCGTTAGTTTTCATACCAAGCCCCTCTGCTACGCCTAACTCTAACAGAACAAGTCAAAAACTCTGTATCCAAATAAATGAATCCAGGTTACTAGAGAGAACTGCTTTGCACTTATAAGCGCTTAAGGTGGTCTACAGCCCGTACCACTGTATTGACCCGGGATTCTACACGGGCCGCTGCGTCAGTAGTCGCGTCGTCACCGCGACATATTGCCTTTGCGCATGTAAACTGCAGCACCATCTCTCCAAGCTCACTCTCGGCGACTGTTAGATCCATTTCGCATGGATAATCTTCCGCTCTTTTTCCCGATCCACCATGACCTGCATTATGGGAGTACCAGGTATTTAGTTGACATGTTTCTTGAGCGCCGGACAACGCTTTTTCGCCGATATCAGCTAGTTTGTCTGCAGAGGCTTTTCTTGTAGCTTCGCATTCAGCAGTATTTAAAGTAACTTTGGTCATGCTGACGTGTTCGATGCTAGACATTATGCCTCCTTCGTTGAAACTTATTTAAGCACCAACTTCGTTAAGTTGCAAGGTATTACCCTTTACTTTGGCTAACAAAACCCGCCCAGCTGTAACTTATTTCGCTTACGATTACCCAACACAGGTGTAGGCTGCAGTTAGATAGGAGGTATCATGCGACCAATCACACCCGAAGACGCACTCATCAATCCCCGCCTAAGCTATAACGAACAGTAAATCCTAAATATTTTTGATATACTCACGCCATGCATCCGTATTTGACTCGATTTGACAGAGAGCTGGCGCTTATAGTTAGTAAGCTGCCTGACGCGGTTAGGCCGCTAATGTTAACAGCTAGTTTTATAGGGCAGCCAATCATCGTTATCGCTACTGCCATTGCGATAGGGCTTGGGGGAGTTATACGGGGTTCGCGCCCATTAGTATACGCGTCAGTCGGCACCCTAGTTGCCTTTGGTGGCAATACTACCATTAAACACATTGTGCACCGCGCCCGGCCAGAGACCCTATATGTGGGGGGCATGCGCATCCATAGCTACAGTTTTCCGAGTGGTCACGCCTTTGGGTCGACCGTCGTCTTTGGCCTGTTGGCTTATCTGGCATACCAACACTTATCGCACCCATGGCACGTCATTACCACGGCCGCAATTGTTATACTTATTGTCACAATTGGCATATCCAGGGTCTACCTTGGCGCCCACTTCCCTTCGGATGTTATTGCTGGCTGGCTGCTTGGTAGTTTAAGCTTATTCTTGATTATCAAATTTTTACATCCGTAATGAAAACAGCCGTCGTAATTCACAATCCAGCTTCGGGTACGAGCGTTCCAGAAGCCGCTATTCGTACAGCGTTTGGCGATAGCGGCCACCTTTTGCACTTCGTAAACATAGCCGACGGCCAAAACGAAATTGAAAAAATGATTAAAGACTATAACGCGCATATAGTTATTGCCGCCGGTGGCGACGGCACCGTCAACTGTGCGGCCAATATCTGCGTGTCGCTATACTTGCCCTTGGGTGTATTGCCTGTTGGCACATTAAACCACTTCGCCAAGGACATGAATCTGCCCATAAAGCTTACTGAGGCAGCTGCGTTGATTCAAAAAGGCAAAATGACGACGGTAGATTATGGCTCAGTGACCGGTCATGTTTTCGTCAATAATTCTAGTATTGGTATCTACCCGGCTTCGGTTTTGAAGCGCGAGCAGTTACAGTCCAAAATTGGTAAATGGCCGTCCGCAGTTATTGCCATGTTCGGTACTATAACCAAACTCAGCACGACGCACCTGCGCATACAATACGATTCGACCGACGTCACGTTCAAAACCCCATTACTGTTCGTTGGCAATAACTCCTATAATTTTGATAAAGTTGGATTTGTTAACCGAAAAAGCCTCACTGCGGGCGACTTATATCTATACATTGTGCGGGCCAATCGGGTCAGCGCCTTTATTCGCCTAGTAGTTTCAATGGTTTTTGGCAAGCGACCGGCCAGTCATGACTTTATAGCCCACCCCAAAAATACGCTTACCGTCAACTCGCGGAAGAACATTTTAGACGTTGCCGTCGACGGCGAGATTCTTACCCTGCAGCCACCCCTCAAATACGAGCTTTACGCTCAACGTCTAAAAGTATTCGCTGACTAATCCTTAGGCTTCTGTTTACGGGCGGCTTGTTCGCGGTCTTGTATAAAACGCTCGAGCATACGCAATTGACCTTCATTTAGTTCGGGGAACTGTTGGGACAAATTCATGGCATTTCCTTTTTAATACAGTAAATATACCAGCGCCGACTTGCTCAGTATGTGGAATTCCTAACTTTCATTAATATTGAAAAGCTTAATCAGTTTATATATACTTTATGGCAGGTTTCCGAACACCGTTTCTTTAGCTGTGATTCATCTCTCCATGACACGTGCGATACTGAAATCAAAAATTAAGGGGTTAAGTAAAGTAGCGTATGGAAAATGTGATTTTTGAAGATCGTGGATCTTATTTGTATGTTAAATTCAGTCCAAAAATGGAAAATAAAGAGATTACTAAAGCAGGCGCGGCTGCCAAAAAAGTAATCGAATCTAAACCAGATATCAATATCATTATTGATGATACGGCTATCCGCTATAAAGATCTAACTGCTACCAATAAGCTCGAATCCTTGGAAGCACTCCGATTGCTAAAAAATCAGCCGCGTACAGCCGCCGTGATAGCTAAAGAGGATGAAAAATTGGTGTACTACGCGCAATTTGCGCTAAATTACGCCAAGATCAAAACTATTAAGATCACCCACGATTTACAGGAAGCAATTGATTGGGTTTC
>JACMNI010000039.1 GCA_014378615.1 Candidatus Saccharimonadota bacterium
CCTTAAAAGAGGACATCGTAGAAGAAGTCGGCCGGTTGTATGGTTTTGACAAATTGCCCCTGGAACTGTCAGCGCGCAGTCTAGCCCCGGCTAACAAGAATCCTTTACTCGAATTTAAAGGTTCCATCAGATCAATACTACGGCGGGCCGGTGCCAACGAAATACTGACTTACAGTTTTGTTAACGGCAAATTATTAGATGCAGTAGGCCAAAATAGAGATTCAGCCTACAAGCTTAAGAATGCCCTCAGCCCAGAACTGCAGTATTACCGGCTAAGCATTACGCCGAGCATACTAGAAAAGGTTAGTGCCAATGTGCGGGCGGGATACGCGCAATTCGCACTATTTGAATTAGGTAAGGCTCATCAATTACATACTGATGGCGGCTTAACTGCTGAGGGGGTACCCCTTGAGAATGAACGTCTGAGCCTAGTATTCGTTGCCGATGCTAAACAAGCTAAAAAGTATGGTGGAGCGCCGTATTATCAAGCTCGTCACTTCTTAGCTACGTTGCTGAAGCAACTGGGTTGCGACCATGCCATGACGCTTCAGCCGCTCGACGATACTGTCGCTAATCTGCAGGAAACCGCATTCTATGAAAAGGGGCGGGCCGCAATGGTGTATGTGGGCGATACCGCCGTCGGATACATGGGCGAGTATAGAGCCAGCGTACGTAGAGCACTAAAACTACCCGATTTTACGGCTGGCTTTGAACTCGATGTGACAGCCTTGCGATCAGTGCAAAATACGTCCTCTAGTTACCAGCCTTTGCCAAAATATCCGAGTCTTGAACAAGATATATGTTTGCGTGTTCCAGCGAAAACGCTATATGCACAAGTGTTGAAAATCGCTTATGAAGTCTTACATATAACAGAATATGAAGCGTTAGTTACACAGGTTACACCAGTCGATGCCTATCAGCGACCTGACGATGCCGATTTCAAACAAATCACTATTCGCTTGACGGTTGCCAGCCACGAGCGTACCTTAACTGAAACCGAAGTATCAAAATTAATGTCTGCTATTGCCGAATCGGCCCACGCCCGAATCCAGGCTGAACGGGTCTAATGAATAGTAAGGCTCTGCGTTTTGTGCTAACAAGCTTTATATTTGGGCTTGTCTTTTTCGCTGTCCCCGCTACCAGCTACGCTGACGTAAATGATTTTGTAATCAATAGCTTTTCCGCCGATGAGACGTTATCGCGAAGTACTCCTCATGGTCATCTGGATATAACCGAACAGATCCAGGTAACTTATAGCGGACAGAACCACGGCCTGTTTCGGGCGTTACCCACCACGTACAAGGGCAAGTCACTGAAGCTAAAAATTTTAAGCGTCAGCTCGGCTATGGGCACACCTAGTTCGTATACAACGTACGCGACGAACGATAACACGGTACTAAAGATTGGTGATCCCGCACGATTAATAACCGGGTCGCAGTCATACACCATTCATTATACGTACGATAATGTCATCACGTACTACAAAGATCACGACGAATTATATTGGGATGTCAATGGAGATCAATGGGGACAGCCCGTCGATAGCGTACAGGTGGTACTGCACACACCCGCTGATAGCAAAATGCCACGGGCTCCAGTCTGCTTCGCCGGTGCCTATGGTGCTACAGCCAGCGACTGTAGTGTATCTATAAATTCTAGCGGCGCACTGGTCGCACGCGCTGAATCATTAGGTCCCCGCCAGACGCTGACGTATGTGGCGGCTTTCGAAAAAGATTATTTCGCGGCTTACACATGGCGAGATACGGTGTCGCGCTATGCTCCAGGAATCCTCCAAATTACCATATTACCGCTCATAGCACTGGTACTTTCATACAGAATTTGGCGCCGCAAAGGTCGCGATGCCCCGGGCAGAGGTGTCATTATTCCGCAGTACGAACCGTACGGTAAACTCATACCGATTGAGGTCGGCACAATTATGGATTTCAAAGTTGATAACAGAGATATTACGGCTACCATTATAGACCTGGCCGTTCGGCGCTATATCAAAATTATTGAGCATCGACAAGATCAACTGCTGGGTAAAGATACGGTTAGCTACACTCTAGAGTTAACCAACACCGATACAGCTAACCTGAACAGTGCTGATATTAAAATGCTGCACGGCCTATTCCCGCAGTTAGTACTTGGCGAGCAGACTACGCTCGGCGGGAGCAAATCGGGTGGTGGCAAATTGTATAAAGTAGCTACTGACCTTCGCACATCGGTCAAAGACCAACTTACGAAGGACGGTTATTTTGTGGGTCGCCCCGTTAAGTCTTACGCCGGCTTTATAGCCATCATAATTGCCGTTTTGTTAATTGCTTCAATTGGTACTGCCGTATCTGGACCGGCGTTTATAACCGGAGGCATCCTAGCTATAGTCATTATTGGGATTTTCATGTACCTCATGCCGGCCCGTGCCTCCAAAGGTGTTGAAGCTAAAGAGCATAGCCAGGGCCTGAAACTTTTCTTGGAAGTGACCGAGGCTGAGCGCTATAAGAAACTGCAGTCACCGGACGCGGCTTATATGCAGACGAAAGAGCCGGTAAAAACTGTGGAGCTATTTGAAAAGCTTTTGCCGTACGCCGTGGCGTTGGGCGTAGAGCAGGGATGGGCGTCGCAATTCAATAATTTATACAGCCAACCACCAGATTGGTATAGCGGCAATATAAACGCCTTTAGTGCACTATATTTGGCCAGTAGCCTGCAGTCTGGCTTTACTAGTGAGGTCAATAGTTCCTTTGCGGCACCCAGCAGCTCGTCCAGCAGCGGTTTTAGCGGCGGTGGCGGCTTCAGTGGTGGCGGCGGCGGTGGCGGTGGTGGTGGTGGCTGGTAACAGCCGCTTGGTTGCCCGCTGTTAGCTTGGTACACTTAGGCCTATGAAAAACATTTGGCGGATTGTCCAATTTACTAGCGCACTATGGCGTTACTACCTCGCCATCAGCGTTTTCACCGTTTTGCTGGCCCTGATGGGTGTTTTACAACCATTATTCACTGGTTGGGCCATCGATCAGCTCAGGCAGGGCACTAATGCTGACTTACGCATTCTGATTTACATCGCCTTTGCCATTTTCCTGTTAGATTTCTTTTCCAATATTTTCTCTAATATAAGTGGCTATATCGGCGATCAGCTCAACGCCCGCCTTAGTTATCACCTCAGTCATCGCTATTACGAGCATCTGTTAAGCCTGCAGCAACAGTTCTATGATACCGAATTGACGGGCAAAATTATCAATCGACTAAACCGCTCAATTAACCAGATTACAAATTTCTTCCAGTTTGTAACCAACAACTTTTTACAATTAATCTTCACGACTTTATTTACATTAGGGGTGGCCTTCTACTACAGCTGGCAGGTAGGAATACTGCTGGCGTCGCTCTACCCGATATACATTTTGCTGACTGTTAGAAGCAGCCCTAGGTGGCAAGAATATCAAACTGAAAAGAATGCCAATTTGGACGTTGCTAATGGTCGTTTTGCGGAAGTAATTAATCAGGTAAAAGTCGTAAAGACGTATCTGCAGGAAAAACGTGAGTTAAACCTCTTCGATAAGCATTACAGCAAAGTTATTGATATTAATAAGCCGCAGTCCAAACATTGGCACGTCAATGATATTTATCGACGCACGGTGCTTAATGTAATATTCCTGGCGGTCTACCTATTTATTTTTGTACAAGCCGTGCACGGGCAGTTGTCGCCGGGCAATGTTGTCACCCTAATACTGTTTAGTGCCCAGATTAGAATCCCCATTTTTACAATTAGTTTTATGGTCGATAACTTCCAGCGCGCCGTTACCGATAGCCGTGACTACTTTGAAATTATGCAGCTTAAACCATCGATCGATGACGCACCGGGTAAGCCTAATCTCGAGCTGACAAAAGCCGATGTGACCTTTGCCGATGTCGTCTTTGGATATGATCAAAACAAAGTACTCAAAGGTGTATCGTTTCACCTTAAACCTGGCACTAAAACGGCATTGGTAGGCGAAAGCGGCGAAGGTAAAACGACAATTACCAGTTTGTTGCTGCGCCTATACGATGTGAATAGTGGAGTCATAAGCATCGACGGTCAAGCTATTAGCGCCGTTTCACAGGCTTCGCTACGCTCCAATGTAGCGGTCGTGTTTCAAGAACCCGCGCTTTTTAGCGGTACCGTACGTGAGAATATTTCCTACGCTAATCCAAAGGCTGGCGACGAGCAAATAATAGCTGCCGCTAAAGCCGCCAACGCCCACGAATTCATTGCTAAGTTTGAAAAGGGCTATGACAGCCAGATTGGCGAGCGCGGGCTCAAATTATCTGGCGGGCAGAAGCAGCGACTCGCTATAGCTCGGGCGCTCCTCAAAGATGCCCCGATCCTTATACTAGATGAAGCCACTAGTAGTTTAGACAGTAAGAGCGAGCGTATGGTGCAAAGCGCTTTAGAGAGGTTGATGCGTGGCCGCACCACTTTAATAATTGCTCACCGTTTAAGCACTATTCAAGCCGTCGATCAGATTGTCACCATCCGTAACGGGCAAGTCGATGAAACCGGCAGTCCGGCCGAGCTGGCCAGTAGTGGCGGCATTTATGCTCAGCTGCTATCTTTACAGACTGGTTCTACAGAAGCTAATAAGAAAAAACTACAAGCTTACGAGCTGAAAGGGTAATATGCGTCAAGTTGTTCGAGCCATAGTCATTAAAGATCAGTCCCTGCTAGTTATGCACCGTAATAAATTCGGCCAGACCTATCACGCGTTGGTGGGCGGTGGTATCGATCACGGCGAAACTGCCGAGCAGGCTTTATACCGCGAAATAATGGAAGAAACCGGCGTCCAAGTGAATAATCATAAATTAGTAATCATAGAAGATGCCGGCAATGTGTATGGTATACAATACATCTACACTTGTGATTATGTCAGCGGCGAGCCAAAATTGGCCCCAGATTCGCCCGAGGCACAGATTAACGCTTTGGGCCAAAACTTGTACACGCCAATGTGGTTGCCACTGAGCGAGCTCCCTAATGTGGTATTTCAGCCCAAAGAACTTCAAGCAGTTCTACTCGAGCACATTGGCATGGCGTGGCCACCCGAACCGATCCATCTGCATATCAATAGTTAACTGTCACTAGCTAGAATGTTATACTAGGGCTAACAACAAATAAGGGGAGTAACATGGCAGCAAAACGAACACGCTTTTTCGCGCTGTTTGGAGCAGTATTGTTCCTATTTACATCATCGGCGCTCACAATAGCCGTTATATACAGTGCAACACAACAAGGCAAAGACAATACTACTAAGAACGCAAACTCAGCGACTAACAAGAAAGCGAGCGACAAAATGCTACAAGGCAATCCATTAGAAAACTTTACCCCACTAAGCTCGATTCCAGAGCTTAAGACAGAAGAGATTACACCTGGTACTGGCGAAGAAGTCCAAAAGGGCGATACCGTTACTACCGATTACACGGGTGCCGTGGCCGCAACCGGTACTGTTTTTCAAAGCTCTAAAGACAGTGGCCAACAGGTCAGCTTTGGTTTAAACCAAGTTATAAAGGGTTGGACCGAAGCCATTCCTGGCATGAAAGTCGGTGGCACTCGTCGCCTATATATTCCGGCAGCACTCGCTTATGGAGCTAATCCCCCAGGTGGTTCCGGCATTCCAGCCAACGCTGATTTAGTGTTTGATGTTACCGTCTACGCTACTAAGCGCTCTTAGGCTGTTTGTACTAAAAAACACAATATATAGCGTATTGCATTAGCCGTAAGCGCTATATATACTAGATTAGAGATAATCACCTAAACTAAAAAAGAGGTCTGCTATGCCCAAAAACGTCACCATCTTCACTACCAATACCTGCGGCTACTGCCAGATGGTCAAAAAATATCTTGCGGCCAAGGGCGTGGGCTATGAAGAAGTAAATCTAGATGACAACCCCTCACGACAGGCTGAAGCTCTAGCGCTCAGCGGGGCTATGACAGTTCCTGTAACTGTTGTCACTAAAGACGATGATAGCCGTGAAGTTATCGTTGGGTATAATCTTGCCAAGCTAGCCCCGGCAGTTGCTTAGTTCAATTAAATTAAATTAAATCTGTATAAAACGATCGGATCTACATGAGTGATAGTATTTTAGTGTACGGCGCCGACTGGTGCAGTGACTGCCACCGCGCCCGGGCTCTATTTGACCAATATAAAGTCGAATATACCTACATCGATATTGATGCCGACGAAGCCGCTAAAGCTACTATGCTCAAACTGGTAGACGGTCGTAATTCGATTCCGACAATTGTCTTTACGGATGGCAGTGTTATGCAGGAACCAAGCAACGATGAACTGCTAACCAAGCTCAATTTACGTCCCGAATCCAAAGCTGGCGAAGACACCCCTAAGCATGACATCATTATTGTCGGCGCCGGCCCAGCCGCTTTAACAGCCGCCATTTATACGACGCGGGAAGATATTGAGACCATACTGTTCGAACGCGGTGTTGTAGGTGGCCTGGCGGCCGTAACCGACAAGATAGACAATTACCCCGGTTTCCCTGATGGCGTAGCCGGTTTAACGCTGGCCGACGATCTTCGTAAACAGGCCGAACGCTTTGGCGCTGTCATTGAACTTGGCGAAGTAACCGGGATTAAAACCGAGGGGGACCTAACTAGAATTGAGAGTACGAGCGGTGACATGCTGGCCCGTGCCGTCTTATTAGCCGTTGGCTCAGATTATAAGAAAATCGGCGTGCCCGGTGAGCTAGAATACTACGCCCGCGGCGTCCACTACTGCGCCACCTGCGATGGCGCATTTTACCGCGATAAAAAGATCGTAGTGGTTGGCGGCGGTAACTCTGCGGTACAGGAGGCCATTTTCTTGACCCGCTTTACCACGCACATCGACCTATTAGTGCGCTCCAAAATGCGCGCCAGCGATGTATTGCAAAAAGATCTGCAAAAGTTCATCGATGACGGTAAAATCACGGTGCATCTAAGTACAAGTACCGATGAAATTGTTGGGGTAGACAATTCTGTGACGGCGGTGAAAATTACGGAAGACGGAGAAACTAAAGAACTAGCTGTTGACGGCGTATTCGTTTTTGTGGGCTTAGAGCCTAATTCACAGTTCTTGAAAGATACGCCGGTAGAACTAGACGAAATCGGCTTCATAAAAAGTGATGAACAAATGATGACCAATATGCCGGGTGTTTTTGTGGCCGGGGACATTCGAGCCGGTGCCACCATGCAAATTGCCAGCGCCGCTGGTGAAGGCGCCACCGCTGCCCTAAAAATTCGCGAGTACCTCGAAGGCCAACCGCACCCAATTCAAAACTA